>JAYWCS010000311.1:0-5692 GCA_043780315.1 Bacteroidota bacterium
CGAATTTGAAAATGCCTTCTATACCGCGCCCTTTCAGGAAATTCTTCTTCCCCCGCAACTAAAAAAATCCGGCAGCAAACAACCGAAATTCTATACCCATTTATTTAAAGTCAAAGCTCCGCTGCTCCATCCAACCGAGGCTCTTTGCATTTACGGAAGTATTACAGGGCTCGGGGATTGGTCGTTGACCGATCCGGTGATCATGCGAAAGGAAGGTCATTGGTGGACGATCGCCCTGGATCTGACCGAAGCAGGTTTTCCTGTTTATTATAAATATGGTGTGTACGATACGAAACATAAATGTCTGTTGCGTCTTGAAAATGAAATCAACCGGGTGCTGCCCGGAGATGCACGCGCCGGGCGCCTGACCGTTCTCCACGACGGGTTTGCACACCTGCCCAATAATACCTGGAAAGGAGCGGGGGTCAGCATTCCAGTTTTCAGTTTACGAAGTAAGGATTCGTTGGGAACCGGCGAGTTTTCTGATATTCGCCTGTTGGCGGACTGGGCACATAAAACCGGACTAAAACTCATTCAGCTTCTGCCGGTCAATGACACTTCTGCCACAAGTACCTGGATGGATTCGTATCCCTATGCGGCGATTTCGGCCTTTGCCCTCCATCCTTTATACCTGAACCTCGCAGAGATGGCCGGTAAAAAAAATGCTCCCTTTGTACGGTCATTGAAAAAAACACAAAAACAACTCAATGATCTGCACGTTTTGGATTATGAGGCCGTCATGGAAATCAAAATTTCAAGTGCCAAAAAAATATATGCGCTGGAGAAAGATGAATTACTGAATGACGAAGAGTTTATTTCGTTTTTTAATAACAGCAAATCCTGGCTGCAGCCGTACGCGGCTTTTTGTTACCTGAAAGAATTCAATGGAACAGCCGACTTCCGCAAATGGAAAACATACGGACGATACAATAAATTAACGATCGACCGGCTCACCAGCACCCAGTCAAAACAATACGATCAGATTGCCTTGTATTATTTTGTACAATATCATCTGCATCGTCAACTGAAAAAATCGGTCGAATATGCCCACCAATTGGGCATCGTGATCAAAGGGGATATTCCCATCGGAGTGTACCGGTATAGTTCAGACGCCTGGGTGTCTCCTGAAATCTATCATATGGACCAGCAGGCGGGCGCACCGCCCGACGACTTTGCCGTAAAAGGCCAGAACTGGGGCTTCCCGACATATAATTGGGCGGCGATGGCTAAAGATTCTTTTCAGTGGTGGAAGAATCGTTTTTCCCAGATGGCTATATATTTTGATGCTTTTCGCATAGACCATATTCTGGGTTTCTTTCGCATCTGGAGTATACCGCTTTCACAAACTGAAGGCATCATGGGCCGTTTCGAGCCGGCGATTCCGGTGCACCGCATAGAATTTGATGAAAGAAATATATATTTCAATTTCGACCGGTATACCAAACCCTTCATCAATGAAGCTGTTTTATGGGAACATTTTAATCAGGAAACGGAAAAAGCAAAGGCACTTTTTTTTGTAGAAATGGTTCCCGGACGCTTTGAGATAAAAGAATTGCTGGATAACCAACGAAAAGTAGCGGATTATTTCAACGACAAAACAAGTGATGCCTTTGATGTCCGGAGCCGCGAAGCCCTGATGCTGCTCATTGCCAATGTGATTCTTTTTGAAGTTCCCGGTTCTGAAAAAACAAGTTTTCATTTCCGGATTGCCATGGAAACAACTTCCTCTTTTCGGTACCTCGACTGGCATCTGCAAAATCAGCTCAAAGATTTATATGTGAATTATTTTTATCGCCGCCAGGATGCTTTCTGGAAAAAAGAAGCGATGAAAAAACTTCCGCTGCTCAAGCGGTCCACCAATATGCTGGTCTGCGGAGAAGACCTCGGCATGGTTCCGTCCTGCGTTCCGGATGTAATGAAACAAACCGGTATTTTGAGTCTGGAGATTCAGCGCATGCCAAAGGATATTTCCCGGCAATTCTTTAATCCTTCTTCGGCGCCCTATTTATCCGTTGTAACGCCCTCCACCCATGACATGAGCACCATCCGCGGCTGGTGGGAAGAAAACCGAATACTGACACAGAAATTTTTTAATGAAGAACTTGGTCAGTGGGGAGACGCACCCTGTTTTTGTGACGCATGGATCAATCACGCTATCGTGCAGCAACACTTGGATTCTCCGGCTATCTGGAGTATATTTCAATTGCAGGATCTCATGGGCATCGATGAAAATATTCGCAGGGAAAATCCGAATGACGAAAGAATTAATGTCCCGGCAAACCCGGTTCATTACTGGAAATACCGGACGCATATTTATTTGGAAGACCTGATCAAAGCAAAACAATTTAACGAACAACTCCGGGAGATGGTAAAAGCTTCGGGCCGATAAAAAATCCGAAATGAAAATTGAATACATTTCGTGTAATCTGCGTTTTAAATACCCGTTCACCATTTCAAGTGGAACCAAAACGCATCAACCCACCTTTATTGTTAGTCTGGAACTTGCCGGTTTGAAAGGATACGGAGAAGCTCCGGCCATCAGCTACTATCATATTGCGGTGGAAAAAATGCAGGCAGATCTTGAATTGAAAAAACCCATCATCGAAAAATTTTCACTCACTGACCCCGCCCGGTTCTGGCATTTCCTCCATCACCTGATTCCGGATAATCCCTTTCTGGTGTGTGCATTGGATATGGCGGCATGGGATCTCTACGGAAAATTGCAAAAAAAACCCTTGTACGATTGCTGGAAATTAAATATCAATGAAGGGCCAAAAACAGACTACACCATCGGCATCGATTCGATCGAACGGATGGTCGAAAAAATGGAGGCGATGCCCTGGCCCATCTATAAAATAAAAGTCGGTACTCCCCAAGACGCCAGCCTGCTGAGGAACCTGAGAAAACATACCGATGCCATCCTGCGGGTAGATGCCAATGCGGGATGGACGTTGCAGCAGGCACTTGAAATGATTCCGGCACTCCAGGATTGCGGAGTGGAACTGATAGAACAACCCCTTGCCAAAGGCGATGCAGACGGGATGCGGATACTCTTTGAAAAATCACCGATTCCGCTCATCGCCGACGAATCCTGCGTTTTCGAATCCGACGTAGAAAAATGCCAGGGACTTTTTCATGGTATCAATATTAAACTGACCAAGTGCAGCGGACCCACACCAGCCCTTCGGATGATAGAGAATGCACGCAAGCTCGGCATGAAAGTCATGGGGGGCTGCATGAATGAGAGTACGATCGGATCTTCGGCGATCGGTCATTTGCTTCCCCTGCTCGATTATGCTGATATGGATGGGCCGCTTTTACTCGCAGAGGATATTGCGAGCGGACTGACTTTTGAAAAGGGGAAAGTGATTCTTTCCGGTAAACCCGGACTCGGAATCACTTATACCGGCATTCCCTTATCTGTTTCGTAAATTGTATTATCATGGCAGAAGAATTATTAATCATCCAAGGCAGCCGGGAAGAACAATATCTGGAGTTGATTCCCCAAATCGCCGCGTTGCTCGACGGCGAACCCGATCTGATTGCCAACCTGGCCAATATCAGCGCCGCCTTAAAACAGCAATTCGGATGGCTCTGGATCGGCTTCTATCTGGTGAAAGCAGATGCCCTCGTCCTGGCCCCTTTTCAGGGGGCCATCGCCTGCACGCGGATCAAAAAAGGGCAGGGTGTTTGCGGCGCAGCGTGGGAGCAAAAGAAAACATTGATCGTTGACAACGTGAATCGTTTCCCCGGCCATATCGCCTGCAGCAGTCTCTCGAAATCTGAGATTGTTTTACCGCTTATAAGTAAGGGGGAAGTGGTGGGCGTGTTGGACGTCGATCATTCAGACTATGCTGCCTTTAGTCAGACAGATGAACTGTTTTTGACCGAAATCCTCTCTCTGCTCTCTTTATAAAAATTAAACGATTGTTTAACTTTTTCACCGGTAAAAGCCTATTTTCGCAACTTCCATTGCTTGCCGATGTATTTAGAACCTCTCCGTAAGATTAAGAGGGCGTTCATTATTTTCACCTTTTATGAAAAGAATTGTCGTATTAGTTTTTTCGATAGCCTTACTGGCAGGATCCGTTCGCGCACAAATGCCGGACACATTGACACCGGGCACGCTGGACGGCTGTATTGTTTATGCCCTGGCACATCAAACAAATATTCGCCAGTCACAGATTGACGAACAAATCACGGACCGGCAAATCAAAAGCCGCTTGTCTGACTGGTATCCGCAAATTAATTTTTCGGGAAACTATCAGAATAATTTTCAGCGGCAGACCACTGTTTTTAATGGAGTTGCCACCCCGATAGGCGCGTATAATTCATCCTATGGATATTTTGGACTTACCCAGAATATATTTAACCGCGACGTGATCATCGCCCAGCAATCAGTGAAGGATGTTCGGCTAAACGCAAAGCAGAATACCGTCAATACACGGATCGAAGTGGTATCTAATGTGAGCAAAGCCTTTTACAATGTGTTACTCTCCCAGGAGCAAATCATTCTGCTGGATTCCGACATCGTGTTATTGCAAAGAAGTTTGAAGGATGCCTTCAATCAGTATAAGGGCGGACTCGTAGATAAAACGGATTATCAGCGGGCCACGATCAGTTTAAACAATACCCGGGCCAGCCGGAAAACAGCCGAAGAAACGTTTAAAAGTAAATCCGCTTTACTGAAATTGTATATGAGTTACCCGGTGGATTCCATTCTGCTAATCCGTTTCGACAGCGTCAAAGTAAAAGAAGAAATTGCCACTTTCGATACACTGCAAACGGTGGATGTTAATAATCGCATTGAATTCCAGCAATTGCAGACGCAGCGTCGGTTACAGGAATATAATCTCAAATATTACAAATGGGGATTTTTGCCAACAGTATCCGCATTCGGACAATACAACCTGAACTACTATAACAACCAGTTTAAAAATCTATACAATAATAACTTTCCGAATTCCTATGCCGGCTTAGCATTGACCCTGCCCATTTTTAGGGGTACCCGGCGAACACAGGAAATCCGCATCGCAAAACTTCAGATCGAAAGACTGGATTACAATTTCGCTTCACTTAAAGATTCAATTCGTACTCAATATATCGAGGCGATATCTAATTATAAATCGAACCTGAGTAACTATTACGAACAAAAAGACAACCTGGATCTCGCACGTCAGGTATATAACATCATTCAGCTGCAATATCGCGCAGGTATAAAAACTTATCTGGATGTGGTGGTGGCAAATAATGATTTGTTTTCGGCTCAGGTAAATTATACCACAGCGCTTTTCCAGGTACTGAGCAATAAGATTGATGTGGAAAGAGCGATGGGCACTTTAAAATATACATATTAACCCAGTTGTTATGAATGATAAATCATATGTTTTTTTAATCCTTGTGATGGGCTTGTTTTCCTGCAGTCACCCTGCAGCGCCACCGCCTCCACAACCGGTTTCAGTCAACGTCTACACCGCAAAAACGGGCAGCGCAATATATTATAATTCCTATCCGGCCACCGTTACCGCCGTAAATCAGGTTGAAATCAGGCCCCAGGTGTCCGGATATGTTACCGGTATTTTTTTCAAGGAAGGACAGCATGTCGCCAAAGGACAAAAATTATATCAGATAGATCAGCAGCAATACCTGGGTGCCTATCAACAGGCGGTAGCTCAAAAAAATGCCAGCGAAG
>JAYWCS010000312.1:0-2424 GCA_043780315.1 Bacteroidota bacterium
CGGCTGAAGGATGAATCTCAACAGTTTTCGCAATGGTGGGTGGGGATAAATTAAATAACAAATCACCGATAGTGAAATCGACCGTTTATAAAATATCAGGGTTACGGTTTTTTTTTATTTGTTTAATGATCTGGGATTCGGTTCACGCGCAGAAACCTACACCGAAAGCCGAGGGAACCGTTTCTTTTGAATCTGTATTGAAGGAGCTGACCGATATTTCCCAGCTACCGCGTTATCTCTCCCAGACCCTTTGCGCCCAGGTTTCTTCCTGGGATACGACGGGTGGAAATGATGACGGATTCAATGGCACGTATTCCTATCTGAAAAAGAATGCAGACAGTAGCCTGTTGATTTTTGATGTGAAAGGCCCCGGTGTGATCAATCGTATCTGGACACCCACACCCTTGGACGACACGCTGGATTTTTATATCGATAATTTAAACAAACCAGCATTCAGCATCTGTTATCGCGATCTTTTCTCTGGAAATGTTTTCCCCTTTGTGCAGCCGCTTTCTGCCAATCAACTAGGTGGATTTTACAGTTATCTTCCGATCCCCTTTGAAAAATATTGCCGGATAATTTACCGGGGGAAGAAGTTGGAATTCAGTCAGATTCAGTACAGATTATATCGGGCGGAAACGCGGGTTCATTCATTCCGTTTACCAATGAGCGACACCCAGAAAAATGCCTTGCAGCAACTGGCGGTGCAGTGGAATCAACCAATACAAAAGGTACACGACCTGTACCCGGATCAGCCGATCCAGGGAGTTAAACAAAAATTTATATTGAGGCCCGGGCAGTCATTCGTCGTCTTTAAAACCAGTCAGGGCGGACGGATCCTGGATATGGCCTTTACGCCAGCCATTGCTTTCGAAGGTCAGTCGAAACAAATTGATCTGCGGATCAGCTGGGATGATGAAAATATTTCGGCCGTAGAATGTCCCCTCGCCGATTTCTTCGGATATGCTTTTGGGAAAATTTCGATGGAAAGCCTTTTAATTGGCGTTCATCAAAACCGCGTCTATTCTTTTTTTCCCATGCCATTCGACCGGTCTGCAAAAATAGAACTGATATATCGAAAACCGGATTCTTTGGTTGCAGCACCGATAGCCATCGAATCATTGATCCGGTTTACTCACCGAAAAAGAGATCCCGAAAAAGAGGGTAAATTTTACGCCTATTGGAATCATGGGATCCGGGAAAAGGCCGGCCAGCCACATATTTTTCTGAAGGCGAATGGCCAAGGTCATTATGTAGGAACGCTTTTGCAGGCGCAGGGCCTGCAGGCTGGCATGACGTATTTTTTTGAAGGGGATGATTCGACGGCGGTCGACGGTCAGCCCCGTATGCATGGGACCGGATCGGAAGATTATTTTAACGGGGGCTGGTATGCGATGCCCGATCGATGGGATGGCCCGATGAGTCTGCCTCTGTCTGGCGCCTTGGAATATGCATTGCCATTTTGCCGCACCGGAGGGTACCGTTTTTTTCTGTCGGATAAAATATCTTTTGAAAAAAATATATTTCACAGCATCGAACACGGACCGACCAACAACCTGTCGAATACGGATTATACTTCCGTCGGGTTTTATTATAGCGCCGGGCCTGCCGCACAGGGCATGGTTCCTTCAAATGCCAATACAAAAATATTTCAACCGGATACCTTAACGTTTTATCCGCAGCTGATGAAATTTGGACTAGAAGGAAAGATCGGTATTCGCACCGCCTGGTCGTACCCGACCGGGGGCGAAACATACAGCTTTACCGTACCAGATGACGGTGGACTCAAAATATTTCTTTCCGAAGCGCCTCCGGGAGACTATAAACTGTACCTGGATTATGTTAAGAATCCCGAGGGATGCTCGTTTTCTATTTGGCAAAAACAAACGGAGCTGACAGATTGGATGGATGGCTATCTCCCAGAAGATGAACGCATAGAAAAGCAGTTTGTTTGTCCGATACATATCGATCGGCACCTGAATGCGCTAACGATCCGTTTCAAAACGAAGGGAATTCGGGATCTTTTTATTTTTAACCGGTTGATGCTGGTTCGTAAATAATTATTTCTGCCCTTGTTTGTTTGTCAGCATGCACAAAATCAGTATTTTTAAATGAATCCCCCGAACCCCCGTTTCATTGTACCTGTCTACTCATGGATCGTTTATTAATGTTGCTGAATGATTGATTTTTATAACCCGGGTTTAAAAATTCTTTTACTGATTCTTGTTTTCTCGAAAGGTTTTTTCGCAAATGCGCAAAACACTGCTCCGTTATCCACCCGTTTATATCCCATACAGACGGTGCATACCAATATTAAATCTTCGCCGACAGATGCATTAATGAATGAATGGAGAAAAAGCCCGCGCAATCGGGCCCAGGAAAATAAAATTAATCAACAGATATTATCAGTAAACCAAGCCCTGG
>JAYWCS010000313.1:0-7032 GCA_043780315.1 Bacteroidota bacterium
AAGCATTGGTGTTGATCCTCATCTTTGATTCCACACTGTCGATGTTCTGAAATTTCATTCCATCCCCACTACGTTGAATATCGAAATGGTCGACGTTCAATTCCATCATCGTATTCCAATTCAGATTAACAAACTGCTGATCTGAAAAACTTCCGTTGAAATTTGCCAGGGTGATCGAGAGAACGGTACTGCTATTATTCACCGATTCGCTTTGGGCAAAACTGAAATCACCGATTAGGATCAGGGCGGCTAAGAAGATAATTGTTTTCATAAATATTGGTTACAATCCATATAGCCAAACCCGGTGCCATAACCGCAACAAGCACATATTCAATTAGTTGAGTACCGATTTTTGATTAAAAAAATTCCCATTCAGGGAATGAATTACAAAATTGAACCTGCTATTGGGCGGGGGTTGATTCGGGCCGAAGGAGACTACTGAATGAGCCCTTTTATTACACAGAGTTTCAGCAGCGCTTCGACGGGAGTGAGGCGGTTAATATCCATTTCCTGTAGCATGCTGCGGATCTGATCAAAGGTTTGTGTATGAGCATCAAAAATGGACAACTGAACCTGGGGCCCCGCAATTTTTTTCATTCCGTCCTGCAAAGTAACCTCATCGACGGCGCGGCTTTCTTCAAGTGGTTTAAGTATCTGATTGGCCCGGTTAATCAGGGACGCCGGCATGCCCGCCATTTTCGCAACATGTATTCCGAAACTATGCGTGCTTCCACCGGCGGCGAGTTTGCGCAGAAAAATTATTTTATTACCCATTTCCCGGCTCGTGATATGAAAGTTTTTTATGCCGGAGAATTTATTTT
Source organism: Bacteroidota bacterium (assembly GCA_043780315.1). GTDB lineage: Bacteria > Bacteroidota > Bacteroidia > Chitinophagales > Chitinophagaceae > Puia. The sequence goes on from JAYWCS010000313.1 coordinate 822, forward strand.
CCAATTCATTGAGTTCGTGATAATGGGTGGCGAACAGTGTTTTGGGCTTCGACGGCGACTGATGGAGAAATTCGGCGATGCTCCAGGCAATCGAAATACCATCATACGTTGACGTGCCGCGGCCAATTTCATCCAGTATAATCAGACTGCGCGGAGTAATATTATTTAATATGCTCGCTGTTTCGTTCATCTCGACCAGGAACGTCGACTCGCCACCGCTGACATTATCGGAGGCGCCCACCCGGGTAAATATTTTATCGGTGAGTGGAATTTTTGCTTCCGCAGCCGGTACAAAACTTCCCATATGACTCATGAGGGTAATCAATGCAACCTGCCGGAGCAGGGCAGATTTGCCGCTCATATTGGGTCCCGTCAGAATAATGATTTGCTGGGTGACCGGATCCAGAAAAATATCATTGCTGATATAAGCCTCACCGGGCTGCAGGTTTTTTTCAATCACCGGATGCCGGCTCTCTTTCAATTCCAGCACCATTTCTTCCCGAACCACCGGTTTTTTATAGTTGCCGTGCAACGCATTGCCGGCAAAACACAGGAGGCAGTCCATCGTTGCCAAAGCCGTGCAATTCACCTGCATGGGCGCAATAAAATCCTGCAGGCGGTGTAAAATTTTTTCATAAATACGTATTTCGATTAACTGAATTTTTTCTTCTGCGCCCGTAATTTTTTCCTCGTATTCTTTTAGTTCCGGTGTAATATATCGTTCCGCATTGGCCAGCGTTTGTTTGCGAATCCAGCTTTCAGGTACTTTATGTTTATGGGAATTGGTGACTTCCAGATAATAGCCGAAGACATTATTGAAACTGATTTTCAATGAAGAAATGCCAGTGTTGACGGCTTCTTTCTGTTGCAAGGCAGCGAGATATTGTTTTCCACCTGAAGCGATGTCGCGCAGTTCGTCCAACTCAGCGTCTATGCCGGGCCGGATCATATTTCCTTTTTGTGCCAAGGCCGGGGGATTTTCAACCAACTCCGACAGGATCTGTCCGGCCATCGCCATGCAGGGATTTAATAATGCACCTAATCTTTTTAAATAGGGCTCACTGACTTCTGCACATAGCGTTTGTATACGTAAAACTTCCTGGAGGCCCCGCCCCAGCTGCAATACTTCCCGGGGGTTTATTTTTTTTGACGGAATGCGGGCCAGCATTCGTTCCATATCACCACATACTTTGATGTGGTGAATTAACTGCGCGCGCAGGTCGGCTTCCAGAATGAAAAAAGAAACGAGATCCAGTCTTTCCCGGATGGAGTCTAAATCCTTTAAAGGCATGAGCATCCATCGTTTCATGAGGCGGGCACCCATGGGGGAAACGGTATGGTCGAGGGTCTGCAATAATGAAAATCCATGCTCGCCGTTCGGGAGTAGTTCGAGATTGCGGACCGTAAACTTATCCATCCATAAATAATTTTCCCGGTCCAGCCGCTGAATGGAAGTGATATGCTGTAGATGGGGATGTTCTGTGTCTTTAAGATAATGCAGGATGGCGCCCGCAGCGATGATACCCTGGGGCAGGGATTCGATGCCGAAGCCTTTCAAGGAATGCGTTTGAAATTGTTTCAGCAGATTTTCCTGAGCATAGGCCTGATCAAAAACCCAACTTTCCAGTGTATAAGTATAAAACCGGTCTCCAAAAGATTCCTTAAATACTTTTTGAAAATTTTTCTGGAAGAGTACTTCCGCGGGTCGTAAGGTCTGCATCAGTTGATCGATATAGTCTGCCGGACCTTCCGTAGTAAAAAATTCACCGGTGGAGATATCCAGGAAGGCAATGCCCAGTATTTGATCCGAAAAATGAAGGGCAGCCAGAAAATTATTACTACGGTGTTCCAGCAGCTTATCCTGAGTAGCGGTGCCCGGTGTTACCATCTCGGTGACTCCGCGTTTGACGATGCCTTTGGCGAGCTTGGGATCTTCCAGCTGGTCGCAGATCGCTACCCGGAAGCCGGCTTTCACCAGCTTATGAAGATAAGTATCCAGGGCATGATGGGGGAAGCCGGCCAGTTCACTGGAAGAAGCAGAACCGTTATTTCGCTTCGTGAGGGTGATACCCAGCACACGGGCCGTATGAATGGCGTCTTCCCCAAAAGTTTCATAGAAGTCTCCGACCCGGAACAATAGTATGGCATCCGGATATTTTTGTTTTATCGCCCGGTGTTGCTGCATCAGGGGAGTATCGGCGGAAGATTTCAATATTTAATGGTTTGGAGAAACGACAAACAGGTAATATAGTTCAGGAAGCGGCAAAAGTAAGGAAGCGATCCGCAAAAAGTTCAGGGTTTTAACGCATGTGAACAAATTAAAAACGCGTCCCGGGGAGGATACTACGCCCAACGCAAAAGCCGCCCTGTCACTGGTTTAATAGGCGAAGGCAAGCCGGTCGTTTCATTGAACCCGTTGTATCTTTGCACTATGCGAAAACTTCGGATGGATGAACTTCCGCGCAAGAGCCGGGCCGAATTTCAGACCGCTGAAAAATGGCCAATCGTTCTGTTGCTGGAAAATATACGGAGTATGCATAATGTAGGCAGCGTTTTCAGAACAGCCGATGCTTTTCTGTCCGAGTCGATTTATCTCTGTGGGTATACGCCGCAACCGCCCCATCGGGATATACATAAAACAGCTTTGGGGGCCACCGAAACCGTACAATGGAAATATGCTTCAATGGCATTGGAATCTGTCAAATCATTGAAGAGCCAGGGATATCTGCTGGTCGGCGTGGAACAGGTGGAAGGAAGTATAGCCCTGCAAAATTTTGAATGGCATCCGTTGCAGAAAATTGTATTGATTTTTGGCAATGAAGTGGAAGGCGTGAGCAGTGAGGTGTTAGCTCTTTGTGATGCCTGCATCGAAATACCCCAGTTCGGGATGAAACATTCACTGAATGTTTCCGTAGCTGCGGGAATGGTTTTGTGGGAGCTCGTTCGAGCATTCGTTTAGTATTCTATCATTTAATGTATTTTATGTCCCGTTTCAGAAATTATCTCAGTCTCGTTAAATTTTCGCATACTTTATTTGCATTGCCATTTGCCATGATCGGATTTTTTCTGGCTATCCTAGGCACGCGTAACATAACAGAAATTCATTTTTCCAACACAAAGGACTTAATCCTGCGTTTCATTCTGGTCCTCATTTGTATGGTAACGGCCCGCAGTGCGGCGATGGCTTTTAACCGGTATCTCGACCGGCAGTTCGACGCGCGTAATCTGCGTACAGCCATCCGGGAGATACCCCGCGGGATCATCGCTCCCCCGAGTGCTCTGCGTTTCGTGATCATCTGTTGTATACTTTTTATGATCAGCTGCTGGTTCATTAATCCACTTTGTTTTTATCTCGCCCCGGTGGCACTTTTTATTATTTTATTTTATAGTTATACCAAGCGGTTCACCCCGCTTTGCCATCTGGTGCTGGGAGTCGGCCTTTCGCTTGCACCTATCGGGGCTTTTCTGGCCGTGACGGGTCATTTTGAATTATTGCCGCTGTTGTTTTCGGGAGCAGTCATCTGCTGGGTCAGTGGCTTCGATATTATTTATGCAATGCAGGATGAGGACTTTGACAGGTCCGAGAAGTTATTTTCCATTCCAACGGCTGTCGGGAAAAAACGGGCCTTACTGATTTCCGGTTTTTTACACTTGATCAGTACACTTTTTGTAATTGCCGCTGGTGTCTACGGCGGCTTTGGGACCTGGTACTGGATCGGAGTATGCCTGTTTGCTGCCCTGCTTGTTTATCAGCATACACTGGTGAAGCCCAACGATCTCAGCCGGGTAAATCTGGTCTTCATGACCACCAACGGAATTGCCAGCGTCCTATTCGCTTTGTTTGTGATTACCGATATGGTCATCACCCATAAACACTGACCTTTTATGCCGAGGATCCTCGCGATAGACTATGGGTTAAAAAGAACCGGTATCGCGGTTACCGACCCTTTGCAGATTATTGCCTCGGCATTAACAACGGTTGAATCGGCCCGCATTTTTACTTTTTTGGAAGAGTACCTGAAAAAGGAACCCGTAGAATTGATCCTGATCGGTGACCCCCATAACCTGGATGATAGTCCGACCGCGCTTTCGGCGGATGTGGCGCGAATTACGATCATCCTCCAGCGAAAGTTTCCATCGATCGCCGTTAAAAAAATTGACGAGCGGTATACCTCTGTGATGGCTTCCCGGGCCATGCTGGAAATGGGGATGAAAAAGAGCCGGCGCCGTGAAAAAGGCGTGATTGATCAGGTGGCGGCCACAATGATGTTACAGGAATATCTGTCAAGGCCTTAAAGCTTTGGTCTTACACTTAAAAATGTAAATTTGTGTTATGATTTTACCGATCGTTGCCTATGGGGCGCAGGTGTTGCGCACGAAAGGGGCAGACATAGACGCTGAATATCCGGGCCTCGAAAAATTGATCGCTGATATGTGGGAAACACTCTACGAAAGCAGCGGGGTTGGGCTTGCCGCACCGCAGATCAATAAGCCAATCCGTTTATTTGTGATCGACAGCACACAGATGTTCAATAATCTGGAAGATGATGAAAAGGGCATTTATCCGGACAGTCCGGGTTTGAAAGAAGTTTTTATGAATGCACAGATTGTGGAGCTGGATGGAGAGCCCTGGGCATTTTCTGAGGGGTGTTTAAGTATCCCCAAGATCCGGGAGGAAGTTTTTCGTAACGAATCGGTGACACTGGAATATTCCGATGCGGCGTTTCAGCAGCATAGAAAAACATTTAACGGGCTCACGGCCCGGGTGATCCTCCACGAATATGATCATATCGAAGGGAAATTATTTATCGATTATCTCAAGCCCCTTAAACGCAAATTGCTCAAAGGCAAACTGGCCGATATCTCTAAAGGCAAAATTAGCGTGGATTATAAGATGAGTTTTTCGAATTAGATATATCCGGAAAATGCAGTTTTGCTGAGAAAAAAAAGTCTATTCTTTACGTTTTCAAACGGGACGCATAGCCTCTCCATTTGTCAATCACCTGTTGCATATCGCCGGGGAGTTCACTATTGAACAGCATTTCCTCGTTCGTTGCCGGATGCATAAATCCGATTGTTTTTGCATGAAGTGCCTGCCGGGGACAAAGTAAAAAGCAGTTTTCTACAAACTGTTTATATTTTGTAAAGATGGTTCCTTTTAATATTTTATCGCCGCCGTATGTCTCGTCATTGAAAAGCGGATGACCCAGGTATTTCATGTGCACCCGTATCTGATGTGTACGTCCGGTTTCCAACACACAGCGCACCAGGGTTACGTAGCCGAACCGTTCCAGCACTTCGTAATGGGTGATGGCTTCCTTGCCATGATCGCCTTCCGGATAGGCCTCGAATAATTTGCGATGCCGAAGGTGCCGGCCAACATGTGCGACGATGGTCCCTTTATTCTCAATGAGATCGCCCCAGACCAGCGCCATGTATTGACGTTTCACGGTATGATCGAAAAATTGTTTGGCGAGGCTTGCAACTGCGCGACTTGATTTAGCCAGCACCAGAAGCCCACTGGTATTTTTATCAATCCGGTGAACGAGGCCGAAGCGCGGCAGGGTTTGTTCCGAAACGGTGTTATTTTTTTCCTGCAAATAATAAGCGACGCCATTGATCAGGGTGCCGGAATAGTTCCCGGAAGCTGGATGCACCACGAGTCCCGGGGGTTTGTTAATGATGAGCACTTCGTCATCTTCATAAAAAATATTCAGCGGCATTTTTTCCGGAATTATTTCTTCTCCCATTGCCTGACGGTCAGAAAAACAAACAATATTATCTCGGGGCCGGATTTTATAGTTGGCCGCAGCTGTTTTATTATTTACCAGCACCCTCCCCCCATCGATTGCCTGTTGAACTTTATTGCGGGAAATATTTTCAATCCGTGCAGTCAGGAATTTATCCAGCCGCATGGGATCTTGTCCTTTGTCCACCAGCAGGTTCAATCGTTCATACAGCACTTCAGAAAATTCGGCACTGTCCTCCGACAACGAGTCGATCTCGGTCGTCTGCAGGCTTGTCTCCGGTGTTGGACTTTCTTTTCCGGGCGGGACGGTATGTTCGGATTCTGTTGATTTGCGGGCCATGAGCGCAAAAGTACCGACTCTGGCTCATTTTCGGGAGGATGGATGGAATCTTCGCTCTCAGCTTAAAATCGTAAATTTGCTGTATGCAAAAGCAGTCGGTATTTTTTAAGGATTTGGGGGTG
>JAYWCS010000314.1:0-3574 GCA_043780315.1 Bacteroidota bacterium
TATTTAATGAAGAAAAACAGTTTACACGCTTAATTACTACATTTATTCAGGAATTTCCTGATTTACCTTAACGATTTATGGGTCATAAAAATTCAGATAAGAAAAAGAAAAAACCGGGCGCCCAGTTGCACAAGGGTATACTCGAAGTTACACGCTCCGGAATGGGCTTTGTGATTGCCAAAGGACTCGACCGCGACGTGCTGGTTCGCCCCAATGATTTCAATACGGCCCTGCATGGCGATACGGTGCTCGTGCGGGTCACGCAGTCCAAAGCCGGCAATAATCGTATTCAGGGACAGGTTGATTCGGTAATTGAAAGAAAACAAACCGATTTTCCAGGTCATCTGCAAATGGGTGAGGGTTTTGCATTTTTTATTGCAGAAACTTCCAGGCCCATGCCGGATGTTTATATTCCTTTAACCAGATTAAACGGTGCCGTGGACAAGGACCGGGTTATTGTGCGCATTACCGATTGGGGAAAAAATAAAAAACCACAGGGCGACGTATTGCAGATACTCGATGAAGCAGATGAAAACGACCGCGTGATGAAAGAAATTCTCCTCGAAAATGGATTTACGATAGTATTTCCCGAAAACGTATTGGAAGAATCCAGAAGTTTACCGGAAACCATACCCGCAGCGGATCTGGAAGGAAGAAAAGATTTCCGGGAGGTGCTGACATTTACCATAGATCCGGCCGATGCAAAGGATTTCGACGATGCTATTTCATTCCGTAAACTAAAGGACGATCTATATGAAATTGGGGTTCATATTGCCGATGTGAGCCATTATGTAAAACCCGGTACGGCACTCGATGAGGAAGCCTATGATCGGGCAACGTCCGTCTATCTGCCGGATCGCGTAAATCCGATGCTTCCGGAAAGAATTTCCAACGAACTCTGTTCCTTGCGTCCGAATGAAGACAAACTCTGTTTCTCGGCCGTGTTTCAAATCACCGGCAAAGCGGAGATTAAAGAATACTGGCTGGGAAGAACAGTGATTCATTCGGATTCCCGGTTTGCCTATGAAGATGTACAGCAGATCATCGATACGCAATCGGGAAAGTATCTGGAGGAAATCAGTATCCTGCATGATATCGCTCAGCGGTCACGCAAGCAAAGAATTAAAAAAGGGGCTATTAATTTTTCTTCCGTCGAAGTGCGGTTTAAACTCGACGAGAAAGGCAAACCAATCGGTATCACAATCAAGGAAAGTAAGGAATCGCATCAGCTGATCGAAGAATTTATGCTGTTGGCCAACCGCACCGTGGCAACCCATGTATCCAAGATAAAAATCAAGAAAAAATCCATTCCTTTTCCTTATCGCGTGCATGATACACCGGATAAAGATAAGCTCGCGCCGTTTGTAGAGTTTGCGAAAAAATACGGACATGTATTCGATACCAAAACACCGGAAGGAATTTCTGCATCTTTTAATACGATGCTGCAGGATGTGAAGGGAAAACCGGAACAGCATGTACTGGAACAGCTGGGTATCCGGACCATGGCCAAGGCCATTTATACCACCGATAATATCGGTCACTATGGTTTGGGATTTTCCAACTACTGCCATTTTACTTCACCCATCCGTCGTTATCCGGATGTGCTTACTCACCGTATTCTGCAGGAAGTGCTCGATGAAGAAATTCAGGTACATAAAAATCTGGATGATCAGTGTAAACATTGCAGCGAACGGGAAAGAGCGGCGATGGATAGTGAACGCGCAGCCAATAAATATAAGCAGGTAGAATATATGCGGGATTTTGTAGGCGATGTATTTGAAGGAGTGATCAGCGGGGTGGCCGCCTTTGGTTTCTGGGTGGAAACAGTGGAGCATAAATGCGAAGGCCTGGTGAGTTTAAACAGCTTGCTGGAATACGACGATTTCCGGCATATCGAAGGCGAATATGCACTGGTAGGAAAAAGAAGTGGGAGAAGTTTTCGGATGGGAGATAAAATCACTATCAAAGTCATTTCAGCAAACCTCGCCAAACGGCAACTCGACTACGAGTGGGTGTTGAAAGCTTAATATGCGCGCTCAAAATCAATAACAATTCACAACTCATAATTGGTGACCCGATTTCAGGAATTATCTCAGCAGTTTGGCACTTATTTCAATAAAAAGCATTTTCCGGATTCCCCGGAAACGCTTTATGACGCTGCTTCGTATATACTTGAAGAAGGAGGCAAACGTATTCGCCCCGTGCTGTGCCTGATGGGCAATGAACTGTTTAAAGATATTCAGGCAGATACCTGGAAGATTGCAGTTGCCCTCGAACTCTTTCACAACTTCACGCTCATTCATGATGATATAATGGATAAGGCCCCATTACGCCGGGGCCGACCAACGGTTCATGCGAAGTATAATGAATCCACGGCGCTGCTGGCGGGCGATGTGATGTTATTACAATGCTACGAATACCTGAATGACACCGATAGTCCGTTGCTGCCGTCCCTGATTCGCCTGTTGAATAAAACCGGACGCGAAGTATGTGAGGGACAGCAGCTGGATATGGATTTTGAAAAATCCACAGATGTTTCGCTGGATGACTACCTGCATATGATTGAATTAAAAACAGCTGTATTTCTTGCGGCCAGTCTGCAAATGGGCGCCGTGGTGGCAGGCGCTTCTGCGTTGGATCAGGCGCATCTGTATGCGTTTGGAAAAAATCTGGGGCTCGCCTTTCAGGTGCAGGACGATTACCTGGACAGCTTTGGCAATCCGGAGAAATTCGGGAAGCAGCCCGGCGGCGATATTCTGGCAAATAAAAAAACCTTCCTGCTCGTGAATGCTTTGGAAAAAGCAAATCCGCTGCAAAAAAAAGAACTGGTTTATTTGCTTGAAACGAATGAACCAAACAAAGTAGAACGCATGATCGAATTATTCAGGTTCATCGGTGTTGATGCGTCGGCAGAAGCTACTAAAATTAAATATATGCAGTCCGCAGAAGCACATCTGGAAAGCATCGGCGTACCGGAAGGGCAGAAGCTCGCATTGAAAGAACTTGCTGCCTTTCTATTGGGGAGAGAGATCTGAATGTTTTCAGATTGCTGAACGACTATTGAACGATGAAACTGACGCCCTCCACGGCTAAAATCGTATTGGGGAAAACAACACGGGCTTCTTTCTCAAATTCATCCAGTTTATCGTATTTGGAACTGAAGTGGCCAATCATCAGCTGGCCCACGCCGGCCATCTGAGCAATGGAAGCGGCCTGCACCGTGGTGCAATGGTACCTTTTACCGGCCCGCTCTTCCAGATCTTTCAGGTAGGTCGTTTCATGATAGAGTAAATCAACGCCCTGAACTTTGGAAGCAATGTCCGGATTATAGATTGTGTCTGCCGAATAGGCATACGATTTTGCTTTGGGCGCCGGGTCGGTTACCGATTCATTTAAAATTATTTCTGCCTGCTGGGTTTCATAATTTTCACCCCATTTCAAGCGATCAAAAAAGGAAGCCGGCACCCCGGCCGACCGGGCTTTTTCAGGATTCACTCGTCTGGGTGGACGAAGTTGGCGGAAAATGAAGCCCCAGCACTCGATCCGGTGAAATACCTTGAAACAACTCACCTGA
>JAYWCS010000315.1:0-15469 GCA_043780315.1 Bacteroidota bacterium
GATCCTTCAAGAAAAAAATATTGTTAAGAAATATTCAGGCATTTTTAATATTCTGATATCCGATTCTCTGCAGAAAAAACGCATTGCGGATTGGAATCAATACTGGTCTGCCAACAAAAAAAATATCCTTCTTCATAATCTAATACAGGCAGGTGGTTCCCTCGGCTTTAATCCGGCCGCATTTGATCCTTTTATTCACACACTGACTACAGATTTTCAACCGCTCAATGCAACCCAAACGGATATACTTAGAAATGGATTTGCGAATGACTATATCATCACAAAACCTAACCAGGTTTCGCTGGTTAGCCTGTTAAAAGTTGAACCGGATGATAAAAAATTCATTTATAAAACCTTTGCTACCGACCCGGCAATTACGGTAATCGATAAACAATATCTGACGACCAAACTAATCGGGATGGTTAGTTCAGATTTTAGTCAGATTGGCTGGATGGTTTCTATCCTGGTATTTCTGGTATTGTTGATTACCTACGGCCGTATTGAACTCACACTGGTAGCATTTATTCCAATGATCATCGCCTTTGTCTGGATACTCGGCATCATGGGCTTAGCAGGAATTCAATTCAATATCGTCAATATCATTTTATCGGCACTCATCTTCGGACTCGGAGATGACTATAGTCTTTTTATCATGGACGGTCTCTTGCAGGAATATAAAACCGGTAAGAAAAATCTTTCCAGTTATAAATCTTCCATCGTATTATCGGCCATCACCACACTTGCCGGTCTGGGGGTATTAATCTTTGCCAAACATCCTGCCCTGCGTTCCATTGCGCTCATCTCTATTACGGGCATTTTAAGTGTCGTACTGATTGCCCAGGTATTAATTCCATTCTTCTTTAATTTTCTGATCCGCCATCGTGTCAGCAGGAATTTCTATCCCTGGACATTCTTTGGCTTATTGAAATCAATTTTTTCCCTTACCTATTTTGCCGTGGGAAGTATTTTCGTAACCCTCATTGGTTATATTCTGGTAAAATGGAATCCGTTTGCCAAATCACGAACAAGACTATTGTATCACCGGATTCTTTCTGCCTACACCTGGTCGGTTATTTATATCATGGGAAATGTTAAGAAGAAAATAATTAATCCAACAGGAGAAAACTTTTCTGTTCCGTCGGTGATGATCGCCAACCACCAATCTTTTCTTGATATTCTGGTGATGACCATGTTACATCCAAAAGTCATTTTACTTACAAACCATTGGGTTTGGAATTCACCGATCTTCGGAAAGCTGGTTCGCATTGCCGGCTATTACCCGGTAGCCAATGGAATTGAAAATAGTATAGATTATCTCGAAACACAGGTCAAGGCCGGATTTTCGATAGCCGTTTTTCCGGAAGGCACGCGTTCACCCGATGAGCAGATGAAGAGATTTCATAAGGGCGCTTTTTTTATTGCAGAAAAACTCGCTCTTGATATCCTACCGGTTATCATCCAGGGTACCGGATATACAATGACCAAAGGGGATTTTCTATTGAAAGACGGTTTTATCAGCATTGAATATCTTCCCAGAATAAAAGCAACGGATCACTCTTATGGAATAACCTACACGGAAAGAGCCCGGACAATCGGAAAATATTTCCGGCAGGAATATGCCCGTCTCAAGTCAGCTTGTGAGACCCCGGGCTTTTTCCGGGAGAAATTGTTTTATAATTATATTTATAAAGGACCTGTGTTGGAATGGTATACCCGCTTCAAAGTGCGGTTGGAAAAGGACTATCAGCTGTTTCATGATTTATTGCCGAAGCAGGGTCGTATCCTGGATATCGGTTGTGGATATGGCTTGATGAGTTACATGTTGCAATTTTCGGCACCGGGTCGTGACGTTACCGGATTTGATTATGATGAAGATAAAATTGCTGTAGCGAATTATAATTTTAGTCGTAATGAACGTATACGGTTCGTAGAAAAAGATATTTCAACAATGGAAATACTTCCTGCAGATGCTATCATTCTGTCAGATTCCTTACATTACCTGTTGCCCGTGGAGCAGAACCAACTCATGCAGCAATGTATGCGGGCGCTTCAACCGGGCGGAATTCTTTTGATTCGCGATGCAGACATGGATCTGAAACAAAGGCACCGGGGCACCCGACTAACTGAATTTTTTTCCACCCGGTTTTTTATATTCAATAAAGCTAAAAATCATTTGCATTTTGTATCCGGCAAATCAATTCGAGCCATAGCTGAAAGAAACCAGATGGTCTGTCGTTCGGTCGATCATACAAAATACACTTCTAATCTGCTGTTTATCATTCATCATCGGGGATCAGTTTATGAAAAAATTTGATGTACTCATCGTAGGGACTGGCATGGGCGGATTAGTCGCTGGAAATATACTTTGTAGGGAGGGATATCAGGTTTGCATGGTAGAAAAGAATAATCAGCTCGGCGGCTGTCTCCAGATTTATGCGCGTGATAAAGTCATTTTCGATTCCGGTGTTCATTATTTGGGTGGGCTGGATAAAGGGCAGAACCTCTACCAGATTTTTAAATGGCTGGGGTTGATGGAAAAACTGACACTCGAAAAAATGGATCCTGATTTTGATCATATTTTAATCGGGGGGGACCAAAAAGAGTATCGGATCGTCCAGGGGTATGACGCTTTTGAAGAACAGATGCGAAAGGATTTTCCGCATGAGGAACAGGCTATTCGTCGGTACATAGAAAAAATAAAAGACGTTTGCGAACGATTTCCGCTTTACCGGCTCCGCACCTTCGGCAATCCGGGTGAAAAAGAAGAAGTGATGGGAATTTCCGCCAAAAAATTTATCGAAACCATTACCAATAATGAAACGCTTCGTGCGGTTCTGGCAGGCAATAATATGCTATATGCAGGTTCGGGCGAGGAGACCCCTTTTTATGTGCATGCCCTCACGGTAAACAGCTATATGGAAAGCGCCTGGCGATGCCCGGAGGGTGGCCATAGGATTGCAAAAATTCTGGCGGACAATATACAGTCTGCCGGCGGGACGATCATCCGGAACCAGGAAGTTAAAAAACTGATCGTTGTCGATGACCGCGTTACGGGGGCGTTGCTAGAGGACGGAACGACGATCCAGGCAGTTCAATTTATTTCAAATACGAGCCCGGTAAATACTTATCGAATGACAGACTCCCCCCTGATCAGAAAGATAACCCGCGAGCGGTTGGAAAACATGCAGGGTACCGTCTCTTCATTTATCTTAAATATTGTCTTTCAGAAAGAGCATTTTCCTTATGTAAAACACAACTATTATTACCAGGCCGCCGGATCGGTCTGGGTCATGGACGAGTACACTGAAAACAATTGGCCCCTGGGTTATGCCGTATACTTAAATCCGGACCTGGCAAATCCGGGATTTGCCGCCGGGATGACTATTTTTGCATATATGCGATACGAAGACGTGAAAACATGGTCGCCTAGTTTTAATACGGTTTCAAAAAAAGAAAACAGGGGGCCGGACTATGAGGCATTCAAAAAAAGAAAAGCGGAAAAATTACTGGATCGCGTGGAAGAAAAATTTCCTGCTTTGAGAAAATCCATTCAAACATATTATACGGCGACTCCACTTACATACCGCGACTATATCGGAAATCAGGATGGCAATTTATATGGTGCCCGCAAAAAATATGATCAATCGGCAGCTACCCTTATTTCACCTAAAACAAGAATTTCCAATTTATTCCTGACGGGCCATTCGTTAAATCTCCATGGAATACTCGGTACGGCAATCAGTGGGTTAATTACTTCGGCAGCTCTGATGGGGAAAGATGATTTTATTGAAAAAATTAGAAATGCCTGACGGAAAAAAAATAATTCGGCGCCTGGTGCGGGTTTTTTCAGTGATCACATTGCTCCTGCTGAGTTTTTTCATCTATTTACCGATTGTATCCAAAACGAAGCCACCCACGATAGTAGATTCGTCTGCTTTAACGTGGCAACGCGCTGAACCCAGTCCGGGTTTTTATACTTTAAAAAATAATTGGTTACGAAAAAGCAAATCCGGACTATATGAAATATATGTGGAGGGTCAGCCTTATGAACGCGGCGTTGCGAATGGTAAACTCAGCAGGGAGCTCATTCAGTTACAGGAAAATTATTTTAACGATCAGATTAACAAGATGATCCCTTCCCGTTTCTATCTCCATTTTTTAAAGTACATCGTAGGCTGGTTCAACCGGGATCTGGACAAACATGTACCGGAAGAATATAAAGAAGAGATATACGGCATCTCCGCTTCCGCTTCTGACAAATACAATTATATCGGTAGTAAATATCAGCGCCTCTTAAATTATCATGCGGCACACGATATCGGTCATGCCCTGCAGAATCTGGCGCTTGTCGGTTGTACATCTTTCGGCACTTGGGGATCCCGATCCGCCGATAGCAATATGATCATCGGCAGGAATTTCGATTTTTATGTGGGAGATCATTTTTCCGAAAATAAAATTATAGCCTTTGAGAATCCAACGGACGGCTTCAGGTTTATGTCTGTCACCTGGGGCGGTTTCATTGGAGTGGTATCCGGGATGAATGAAAAAGGATTAACGGTTACCATCAATGCTGCGAAATCAGATATTCCTTCGGGCTCGGCCACACCGGTCTCAATCGTTGCCCGTGAAATACTGCAGTACGCAGAAAATATTCCGGAAGCGCTGGCCATCGCGAAAAAACGTAAAATGTTTGTGTCAGAATCTTTTCTCATCGGATCGGCTGAAGAAGGAAAAGCGATTATCATTGAGAAAACACCCGATTCAGTCGGGGTTTATGATCCGGGTAAAAACGAAATTATATGTGCGAATCATTTTCAGAGTGCCGCTTTGAGCACATTGCCATCGAATCGGTTGCAGATCAGACAAAGTGCTTCTGATTACCGGTATCGCCGTATGCAGGAATTACTCAATGCAAATCCAAAAAATACCGTCGCTAAAACGGTTGAGATATTAAGGGATCGCGGCGGAATGGGAGACTCCGATATCGGCATGGGAAATGAAAAATCGATCAATCAAATGATTGCTCACCATTCCATCATTTTTGAACCGCAGAAAAAACGCGTATGGGTATCCACTGGCCCCTGGCAGCTGGGTGAATTCGTATGCTACGATTTAGAAAAAGTTTTTTCGCTGAAAGGAATGAAAATAAATCAGGAAATCGCGGACAGTAATCTGAATTTGCCCGCTGATCCTTTTCTTGAGACCAGGCAGTTTCAGAAATTTTTAAATTTCCGCGAATACAAAAAAGAATTATTGGAAAATATACCCGTGGATCCCGATACGTTGATTGCAAGCAACCCGTCTTTTTACCAATCATACGAATTGGCGGGAAATGAAATGTTTAAACAAAAAAAATTCCCCCGGGCTATTATATATTATCAGCAGGCACTTTCAAAAGAAATAGCGACCAAAACGGAAGAAAATTATATTCGCAATCAAATTAGTAAATGTGAGGAGAAAATAAAGCGCCCTGTATGATTTTGGGAACCGGCATTGATATCATTGAAGTGGAACGAATCGCCAGCCGCGTGGGCAGGGAATCCGGATTTCGAGAGCTTGTTTTTTCAGCACATGAAATAGATTATTGCGATTCAAAAACGACCCGGTTTGAACATTATGCCGCCCGGTTTGCTGCGAAAGAAGCATTTCTGAAAGCAATTGGTAGTGGATGGGAGAGGGGCTTATCACTCTTTGAGATTGAAGTGGTGAATGAGGCCAATGGAAAACCGGGCTTGCGAATAAGCGGGGAAACGGCCCGAACGCTTGCTCCGCTGGGAATCCGAAAGATCCATGTATCACTTTCGCATCTTAAATCGATGGCGACGGCCATTGTAATTCTTGAAACATGAAAATTTTGTCCAATAAAAAATTTCTTCATTTTCCGGAGATACGGGATATACAGGAAAAAAAACTGCAGGAGCTGCTCGTGTATCTACATGCTGCTTCTCCTTATTATCAAAGAATTTTTAAAGAGAAACAAATAGACATTAACCAGATACGGGAATTGAAAGACCTTGTATTATTGCCAACAACCGGAAAGGAAGATTTGCAGTCGTACAATGATGAATTTCTTTGCGTGCCCAGAACTTCTGTGATTGAATATACTTCCACCTCCGGCACGCTGGGAGCCCCGGTAACCATCGCGCTAACTGAAAAAGACCTGCTGCGACTGGCCTATAACGAATTCAAATCTTTAACCTGCGCGGGTTCTGTTCCGGAAGATGTGTTTCAGCTGATGCTCACCCTGGATCGCCAGTTTATGGCGGGCATGGCATATTATTCCGGGATCCGAATGCTGGGCGCCGGTATTATCCGGGTTGGTCCGGGCGTCCCTCCTCTGCAATGGGAAACCATTTTCAGACTAAAGCCAACGGCCATCATTGCGGTGCCCTCTTTTATTTTGAAGTTACTACAATATGCAACCGATCACGGATTGGATCCAATGGCCTCCTCGGTTCATAAAATAATTTGTATAGGTGAAAATATCCGTCAGCCCGATTTCTCTCTCAATGTGTTGGGCAGGAAAATAACGGATAGCTGGAAACTGAAATTGTTTTCCACCTATGCATCCACTGAAATGCAAACTGCCTTTACTGAATGCGAAGCCGGTCAGGGTGGCCATCAACAGCCCGAGCTCGTGATTGTGGAATTACTCAACGAGCAGGATCAGCCCGTTGCTCCGGGTGAGGCGGGAGAAGTGACAATCACCACACTCGGGGTAGAGGGCATGCCCTTGCTGAGATATAAAACGGGCGACCTGTGTATCGCGCATACGGAACCCTGTGCGTGTGGGCGACATACACTTCGACTATCGCCGGTAATTGGGCGGAAAAAGCAAATGATCAAATTCAAAGGCACTACATTTTTTGCGCCGGCGCTGTTTGATCTCTTAACCGGAATGGAAGATATCAGTGATTTTGTCGCGGAAGTCTTTTCCAATGAGATCGGGACCGATGAAGTGTTATTACATCTATTGCCCCGCAAACAATCAACAGAATCTGATCATCGGATAAGGGCCTATTTACAAGCCAAGCTCCGAGTAACCCCTCCTATCCGGTATGCGACTTCGGATGAAATTCAAAAACTGCAATTTCCCAATGCAGGTCGGAAAGCGGTTAAGTTTATAGATAAGCGGTTTTAATTGGTTGAGGGTGGATGGTATTTGGTTGACGGTTGTTCTCGGCGTAGCCGAGATTGGTATATGGTATTTGGTTGACGGTTGACGGTTGTTCTCGGCGTAGCCGAGATTGGTATATGGTTTTTGGTTGACGGTTGTTCTCGGCGTAGCCGAGATTGGTATTTGGTTGACGGTTGACGGCATTAAACTTTAAGCATTTTTATGAATCCTTTTTTGCAAATTATATTTCTATTCTTCTCGCCTAGTCCATCAACCAAATATCATCCACCGTCAACCAAATACCGTCAACCAAACACCATATACCGTCAACCAAACACCATATACCGTCAACCAAACACCGTATACCGTCAACCAAACACCGTATACCGTCAACCAAACACCGTATACCGTCAACCAAACACCATATACCGTCAATCAAACACCATATACCGTCAACCAAACACCGTATACCGTCAACCAAACACCAAATACCGTCAACCAAACACCGTATACCGTCAACCAAACACCATATACCATCCACCGTCAACCATTGTCGGCTACGACGAGATTAACCGTCAACCGTTTTACAAAGCGATGCAGGAAGACAACAAGGACCTTGTAAATGCCGAATTGACAGAAGTAAAAAAGGCAGACAGTGCGCTTCAGGAAGCTTTTACCGGTGCCCTGCTGATGAAAAAAGCAGGACTGGGAGGCAGTCCGACCACTAAACTCAGTCTTTTTAAACAGGGACATAAAATGCTCGAAGCCGCCATTCGAAAGGATTCCGCCAATGCAGAGTTCCGCTTCCTCCGGCTCATGATTCAGGAACACGCCCCCGGCATTCTGGGATACAAAAATGACCTGGAAAAAGACAGTCTTTATATTAAAAAAATGTATAAATCACTACCGGTTGAAGTACAGCGAGCCATTGCCGGTTATAGCAAAAAATCGAAGTATTTAAATCGGGAGGTTTCTTAACTTCGACCCCAACATGGGCAAAAAAGTATTAGTAATATACTATTCACAATCCGGCCAATTAGAAGAAATTCTCGATCATTTTACCCAGCCCCTGATGGATGCTGGTGCCACCATTGAAAAAGTTCGGGTTTATCCCCGGGACGCTTATCCGTTTCCCTGGACTGGCAAATCTTTTTTTTCTGTAATGCCCGATTGTGTAATGCAGGTTCCGGGGGAAATGCAACCGTTTAAATTCAGGGAAACCGCCTATGACCTCATCGTCCTGGGATATCAGGCCTGGTTTCTTTCCCCGAGCATTCCAGCCAATACCATCCTGTTCGATCACGGATTTCGGGCCATTGCCCGCCATACGCCGGTGATTACGATTACGGGTGCCCGGAATATGTGGATCAGCGCAATGGAAAAAATTAAACCGGTGTTGAAAAAAATGGACGCACCCCTGGTGGGTAATATCGCGCTGGTTGACCGACATCATAACTTTATCAGTTTTGTGACCATTTTTTATTGGATGTTCAAGGCCAAAAAAGAACGCCTGCTCAATATATTCCCCATTCCCGGGGTGTCTAAACAGGACATTAACAATACCGGCCGGTATGGATCGACCGCCCTTCCTTATCTTCTAAAAGGAGAATGGACCGGATTTCAGGATGAAATGGTAGAGCAGGGCGCCGTTCCGGTCAAATACGCACTGATGTTTATTGAAAGTAAGGCGCGTAAAATTTTTAAGGTTTGGGCATCCATTATTTCGAAACGGAAAAAAAAAGATGCCTGGCTTGTTGCATTCAAATATTATCTTTTAATTGCGCTCTTTATAGCAGCCCCGATCATCCTGACGGTAGATGCGATTTTTTTCAAACCATTTTTATCCGGGCGAATAAAAAGGCAAAAACAATATTATTCAGGTGTGAATTAATCCGGTAACGCAGATGGAGTTTAAAGAGGTTTATATCACAAAATCGGCTACATATTTCCCGAATGAACCGGTTTCCAACGACCAGATGGAAGCGTTTCTGGGGCTCATTAATAAAAGTCCCTCAAAATCAAAACGAATTGTTCTGCGTAATAACGGGATTAAAAATCGTTTTTATGCCCTTACAAAAGACGGAAAGCCCACACATACGAATGCAGAAATGACGGCCCTGGCCATTCGGAAAATGATGGCCAATGATCCCGAACAAATAAAATCGATCGATCTGCTGGCTTGTGGCACTTCATCACCCGATCAGATTATGCCTTCCCATGCGGTGATGGTTCACGGAGAACTTCCGGAGACTGAAGCCATTGAGGTCGTTTCCCCTTCCGGTGTTTGCTGCGCCGGAATGCACGCATTGAAATACGCGTATATGTCTGTTAAAACTGGCGATTCCCACCATGCCGTGGCAACGGGATCTGAACGTTTTTCAGCCGCACTTAAATCGGAGATGTTTGAGGATGAAGCAAGGAAAATCAGAGAATTAGAGAAAAATCCATATATCGGTTTCGAAAAAGAATTTTTAAGATGGATGTTATCAGACGGAGCCTCTTCTTTTTTACTATCGGATAAAAAAAACGATGCCGGTTTCAGTTTAAAAATTGAGTGGATTGAAGGGGTTTCCTACGCCAACTCGAAGGAAGCCTGCATGTATATGGGGGGTGAAAAAATGGAGAACGGGAAACTGAAGGGGTATCTCGATTACAGTCCCGAAGAAGTGCAGGCCCGTTCGATCATGAGTATTAAACAGGACGTCAAACTGCTAAGTGAAAATATCGTTCCTTTGGGAGGAATTATGTTGTCAAAACTTTTCCAGACCAAGGGATTGGACCCGGCAGACGTAGATTATTTTCTTCCGCATATGTCGAGCGATTTCTTTCGTACTAAAATATTCGACCAGCTAAATAAAAACAACACCCCGATTCCTTATGAAAAATGGGTGATCAATCTGAGCAGTCTGGGTAATGTAGGTGCCGCTTCTGTCTATTTTATGGTAGATGAAGTTTTCCATAGTAAAAACCTCAAAGCAGGGCAAAAGATTCTGCTGCTGGTTCCGGAAAGCTCTCGATTCTCCTATATGTATGCGTTGCTCACCGTTTGTTAGCTGTCTTCGCAAAACCAGCTTAAATTTCGTCTCATATGAAAAAAGAAGAAATTCCGCAGGATTTGGGTGCTTTGGGGAAAATTACCGGAGAGGTCTGTTATGTGTTGGATGAAAACGGAAATTATACCACTGTTCTCAGTAATGGATGGGAAGTAAAATCTTCTGCGCTGGATATTGCCTGGAAGGACGTGGAACAGCGTATCGCGACAGCTCGTCAGAAAGTAAAAGAGCAAACGGCGAGTCCGATTCTTTTCTTTATGGAACTTCGGGTGATGGATATACCCATCGTATCGGCCTACACCGGTTTTTGGAAATGGCAGGTGAAAAATCATTTGAAATATCATGTTTTTCAAAAATTGCCGGATGCGAAACTCGAAAAATACGCGGTCTTATTTGAAGTGCCGTTGGCAGATTTAAAAGCATGTCATTATGAAGCTTGAGTTTCAACATACCCAGGCTGCCCATTGCGAAAATGGAGTTACTACCAGCCTGCTGCGTTATCATGGTGTCAGCCAGATCACCGAGCCGCTCGCCTTTGGTATCGGGTCTGGCCTGTTTTTTATTTATATCCCTTTCCTGAAAATCAATAACGGTCCGGCCATTGCATTTCGAACCCAGCCGGGACTCATCTTTAAACGCACCTGCAATGCGCTGAACATTCCGGTGGAAAGAAAAAAATTCAGCTCGAAAGCAGCGGCAGAGAAAATATTAATGGAATGTCTGGCTGCCGGTCAGCCGGTAGGCTGTCAGGTTGGAGTGTACTACCTGACCTATTTTCCCAAAGAATATCGTTTTCATTTCAACGCCCATAACCTGATTGTGTACGGAAAAGAAGCTGACCGTTATCTGATCAGTGATCCGGTGATGGAAATGGCTACTTCCCTGAGCAGTTACGAGCTGGAACGGGTTCGCTTTGCCAAAGGTGCGTTTGCGCCCAAAGGTCAATTGTATTATCCGAAAGAAAAAAAAGCCGTAACCGACGACCAGATGCGTATCGGCATCCGAAAGGGCATTAAGAAAAACATCAGTGACATGTTATATATCCCAGTTTCCATCGCGGGTATCCGGGGTATCCGGTTCATGGGTAAAAAAATCACCCGCTGGCGGAATCAGCTTGGGCCGCAGAAAGCGGGCAGTTATCTGGCGCAGCTCGTCCGGATGCAGGAAGAAATAGGCACCGGCGGCGGCGGATTTCGTTTTATCTATGCTGCCTTCCTGCAACAGTCACACAGCTATTTTCCAATCGATGAGATACTCGGCATCTCCGAGATGTTCACAAAATCCGGCGATATATGGCGTTCCGCCGCCGTGCAGGCTGCCGGAATTTATAAGGGAAGACTTGGCACACAGGCAGATTTTAATCTAATGAGCGAATTCCTCAATCGGTCGGCCGATATTGAAAAAGAGGCATTCCAGCAACTCGCCAAAATAAAGTGGCCGGCATGAGTAGTGCCGCACTCAGCATTCGTGACCTGGCATTCCATTACCCGGGGAAAGAAGGAATATCTTTCAACCATTTCAACCTGGAAATACAAAATGGCGACCGCTTCGGATTATTTGGTCCGAACGGAGCAGGTAAAACAACCCTCATGAATTTGATGACGGGTCTGCTGAATTATAAGGCAGGCAGCATTCGATTGTTCGAAGATGAGATAAGGGACCATCCGAAATCCATCAATAAAATTTTCGGATTCGTTCCGCAGGATTTTTCTTTTTATCCTGAATTATCCGCAAGGGAAAACCTGGCTTTTTATGGTGCCTGGTATGGCCTCGATCGTAAAAAAATCAAACAGCGTACGGATGATCTGCTGGAAGTGCTCGGACTAACGTCCGTGGGTAACCGCAGATTGATTAATTTTTCGGGAGGCATGAAACGACGCGTCAATCTGGCTATCGGTGTTTTACATGAACCCCGTGTTTTATTTTTGGATGAACCCACTGTGGGAGTAGATGTTCAAAGCCGCTACGCCATTATTGAATACCTCAAACAATTAAATACAAAAGGCACCACATTGATTTATACGTCCCATCAACTGGAAGAAGCTGCCGGTTTATGTAATAGAATAGCCTTGCTCGATGATGGGAAGCTGATGGCACACGACAGCCTGGATATTTTATTACAGGAACACCAACAGAATGGATTGGAAGGACTTTTTCTTAGTTTGACCGGTAAAAGATTCAGGGATTGATATGCAAATACTTTTCGCTACAATTATTAAAGACCTGAAAATTCTCCTGCGCGACCGGGTCGGGCTCATCATGATGTTTTTCATGCCCGTTCTGCTGGTCATTGTAATTACCAGTGTACAAAACAGCACTTTTGAGTTGGTCAACAATAATAAAATCTCGATCGTTGTTTACAATCAGGACAATGGCGGTTTGGGAAATAAACTCGTGGCCGGACTCGATAAAATCGGACTCTTTAAATTACAGCAACCGGATACGGCCCGAACGGAAAAAAATATTACGGCCCATATGTATAGTCAGAATGCACTGGTTGCCGTGGTGATTCCGCCCGGATTCACGGCTTATATCGAAAACAAATCGTCCGATATCGCCGGACGCGCATTGAGCGATGCGGATTCCAATTCAGTAAAACCTGTTTTGAATGCGTTGCCGGATTCATTGCATCTGTATTATCATCCCGTGATGTTACCCTCTTTCCGACAATCCATCGAAGGCGCTTTACAAAGTGCCGTACAGGTGATCGAGGGAGAAACGATCGTAAAAAAATTATATTCAGCAGTAAATCAAAAAGAGGTCCCGCCCGATCTGGAGAAGCAAATTTTATATTCGCCACTGCCTTTATCAGAAACCCCCGTATCGCGGAACGGAAGTCGTTCGGTACCCAATGCTTCGCAACATAATGTACCGGCATGGACCATCTTCGCGATGTTTTTCATTGTAATTTCCCTGGGAACAGCCGTGGTAAAAGAAAAAACAAGTGGCAGTTTTATCCGACTGAAAACAATGCCGGCAAGCTACCTGCATGCGCTGGCATCGAAACAAATTGTCTATGTGCTGGTTACGTTATTACAAGCATTGGTGATCTTTGCCATAGGAAATCGGCTATTTCCCTGGCTCGGACTGCCGGCCCTTCATCTGCCGAATGATGTTTGGGCGTTGTTACTGGTTACCCTGGTCTGCGGATACTGCGCCGTCAGTTATGCGATTTGCGTTGGAGTGTTTGCAAAAACGGCTGAGCAGGCCAATGGATTCGGTGCCATTTCGATATTGATACTGGCGGCGTTTGGCGGACTGCTGGTGCCGGCTTTTGCGATGCCTGCCAATCTCCAGAAAATCATCCAAGTTTCCCCTTTGCATTGGGCGCTGGAAGCCTATTACGGTCTGTTTCTGGAGGGGGGGAAACTAACCGACATATGGCTGAATATTCTATCTTTAGTGGGTATCACTGTACTGATACAATTATTCACGCTATACGAACTAAAAAAGAAAAATTTAATTTAAATAATGATGGAAACAGCTGAATTAAAACAGCAATTAAAAGTTCAGATAATTAAATTCCTGAATCTGACTACCGTAAAACCGGAAGACATAAAAGATAACGAACATTTGTTTGGAGAAGGGCTAGGCCTTGATTCCATCGATTCCATTGAACTGATCGTATTATTATCCCGCGAATACGGGATTAATATTCAGGATCCGAAAGAAGGAAGGAAAATTCTCGCTGATATTAACACAATGGTCGATTATATAGAAAAAAACAGAACTAAATAAACCCCGAATGTGAGCAGGATTTTTATTACCGGTATGGGCCTGATCAGTGCCATCGGCAATTCAGTGGATGAAAACAGGAATTCGCTTATAAAAGAACGCAGCGGTATTTCAAATATTGAATTATACCCTACGGCCTACGCCGGGAAACTACCAGCAGGAGAAATAAAAATATCTTCTGAAGAATTAAATCGAAAAATATTTGACGGCATTTTCGAAAAAGGGATCACCCGCACGGCCCTGTTGGGTTTGCATGCGGCACGCGAAGCCATTAATGACGCCGGGCTCACGACCGATCAATTGGCAACAACAGAGACTGCCCTTGTCGGCGCCAACACAGTCGGCGGCATGTGCCTCAGCGAGGAATTATTTCATGACGCGTGGGCCAGGGAGGGTGGCACCGATTATATCGGCTCCTATGATTACGCATCAGTTACCCTCGCCATTCAAAATAAATATGGAATTCTCGGCGAACTGAGCACAATCAATACCGCCTGCTCGTCCTCCGCAAATGCGATTTTATATGGCGCACGACTGATCCGGAATGGATTGGCGAAACGCGCTATTGTGGGAGGTGCGGAGAGTCTCGCGAAATTCACGATCAATGGATTCAACGCCCTCAACATCCTTTCCTCCAAACCCTGCGCACCGTTCGACCGCGACCGGAATGGATTGAATCTGGGAGAAGGCGCCGCGTTTTTAGTCTTGGAAAAAGAAGAAGACCTAAAAGGGAAAAAAGTTTATGCGCAGTTAAGTGGTTTTGCAAATCAAAATGATGCGTATCATCCATCGTCCAATTCGCCCGCCGGGGAAGGGCCCTATCTTTCCATGAAAAAAGCACTGGCGTATGGCAGTCTCCGTCCCGCTGATATCAGTTATATCAATGCGCACGGAACCGGAACGGAAAACAATGACGAAACAGAAAGTGTGGCGATGCAGCGATTGTTTGAAAACGTTCCGGCTTTTGCATCCACTAAATCTTTTACCGGACATACCCTCGGAGCCGCCGGAGCCATTGAAGCCGTCTATTCCATTTTGAATATTGTTCATCAGGAAATGTATCCTTCCCTGTCTTTTCATCACCCAATGCAAGGTCCCGGATTAAAACCCGTACTTCATTATAAGCAGCAGGAGATTCTTCATGTGATGTCCAATGCATTTGGTTTTGGAGGAAATTGCAGCACCCTGATCTTTTCAAAACCATAACATGCCGTACCTCCATCAATCCATCTGTATTTCTTTCCAGCAAACTTATCCGTTCACCGATCTGACCAACTGCCGCGAATCAAAAAATAATCTGCTCGAAGTATTTGAACCGCCATATCCCGGAATACCCCCCGGCGCGCGCAGACGAATGGGTAAGTCGGTCCGAATGGCTGTCGGTGCGGCCCTGCCGTTGCTGGAAAATCCCCGAAAGCCCGATGGCATTGTGATTGGTACGGCGAATGGAGGAATGGAAGACTGTATCAAATTTCTCAATCAGATTCTGGAGTATAAGGAGGGTTTGCTCACACCGGGAAGTTTTGTACAGAGCACGTCCAATGCGTCGGCTGCACAGATTGCG
>JAYWCS010000316.1:0-3663 GCA_043780315.1 Bacteroidota bacterium
TCCGGCGTGGTGGAATCATACATCAGCCTCGGGTACCACTCACTTCCGTAGGCAGGAACCGAATAAACGCCCCAATGAATAAATATCCCGAATTTGGCGTCACGGAACCAATCGGGGATCTGATATTTAGATAAAGACTCCCAATTTGCCTGATATCTGTCTTGTGCAGAAAGTTGCTGAAGGGAAAGAAAAAGGCCCAGAAACAGGGCAAAAAATTGCAGCTTTTGTTTCATATTTCAAGATTTATGCGTTGGTTGAAGATAGAGAACCCATGGGTAAGAAATGAGAGCAAACGTTTGCGCTGCCTGAATTCTGAAAAAAAAGAATGAAGTCCGTATATTGTGAGCAGAGATCGATTTTTACCTCCAACAGCTGTTGCAGGAACGACCCTTAGGCTCCCGGGGGAAGCCAAACTTACGATGTGTATCGATACGCCGTCAGCTCTA
The DNA here is from genome assembly GCA_043780315.1 of Bacteroidota bacterium. Lineage (GTDB taxonomy): Bacteria > Bacteroidota > Bacteroidia > Chitinophagales > Chitinophagaceae > Puia. Next base: position 447 of record JAYWCS010000316.1, read on the forward strand.
TTTAAAATAATCCAATCATGATCAGAAGTAAAAAATATCCTTTGGTAATGGAAGCCATTGACGGCTGGGGTGTTTACCAGCGGGTGTTGGCTAAAGATGCGGGGTGGAATTTTATTAATATGGAAGCCCGGCGGATGCAGCAGGGCGAAAGTTGGTCGGTGGAAACGGGCGATTTTGAATATGGCATTATTTTACTCAGTGGAAATTATACGGTCGACAGCGACAAGGGCCATTGGGAAACCGTCGACGGACGGAGTAATGTGTTCAGTGGCATTGCCCATACTTTATACCTGCCGCGCCACACCTCTTTTACACTCACGGCTACCAGCGAAGCGCTTGATATCGCTTATGCCTGGGTGGCGAGCGACACCGATTATCCGGCGAAATTTAAAACACCGCAGGAAGCAGCGATCGAAATCCGCGGCGGCGATAATGCCACCCGGCAGATTAACAGTCTGATCGAACCCGGTTTTGGTTGTCAGAAGATTGTGGCTGTTGAAGTGTATACACCTTCGGGCAACTGGAGTTCGTTTCCGCCACACAAACACGATGAGCGGATTGTGGATTCCGAAGGACTTGTATTGGAAGCCCGTCTCGAAGAAACTTATTTTTTCAAAATTGAAAATCCGGAAGGCTACGCCATACAGCAGGTGTATACCTCGGATGGAAGGTTGGATGAAATCATGAGAGTAAAAACGAACGACCTGGTGTTGGTGCCTGAAGGATATCACCCGGTGGTGGCAGAGCATGGTTATAATTGTTACTATCTGAATTTCCTGGCCGGCAGTGATCAGTCACTCGCCAGCACGCAGGAACCGAAGAATGTCTGGATTTTTAATTCATGGAAAGGCCTCGATCCCAGAATACCGATGGTGACAGCCAAATAAAAAAACCAGTTATAGAAAACGATTTGATAAACAAATGGAAATGGATATTCTTACGATTGGTCGCTCTTCGGTTGATTTATACTCTCAAAACATAGGGGCTGATTTTGTTGACATCAAAGGGTTTAATGCATTCGTAGGCGGTTCTCCATTAAATATTGCCGTATCGGCTCAACGGCTTGGTTTGCAATCGGCTTTATTAACGGCCCTGGGAAACGATAAAACCGGCGATTTTATTTATCATTTCCTGAATATCGAAAAGGTAAATACTTCTTTTATTCCGCGCATCGATGGTGCCCGCACCAGCGCGGTGGTGCTGGGTATTGAGCCACCCGATCGTTTCCCGCTGGTTTTTTACAGAGATAATGCGGCTGATAGCCAGATCACGATCGATCATGTGATGGCAGCCAATATCGGTCAGTTCCGGCTGATGGAAGTTTCCGGAACGGCCCTCAATATCGAGCCTTCCCGGAGTGCGGTTTTTTATGCCGTGGAACAGGCCGTTGAACAGGGCGTACAAGTAGTGCTGGACATTGATTTCAGGGCCGATCAATGGCACGATATCCGTTCATTTGGATTGATGACCCGGGCCATTCTTCCAAAAGTAGATATAGCGCTTGGTACCGAAGAAGAAGTGCTGGCCGCCGCGCTGACGGATGTTTCACAGGTTTCCATATCCCATCAGCAGATTTCGGCTCCGGAAGTCAAAGGCAATCTCGATGAAGCGATTCTTAAAATTCTGCATACCGGAGTAAAAGTACTGATTGTAAAAAAGGGAGCGAAAGGCGTTACGATTTATACCAAAGAAAATTCGCCGATAGAAGTGCCGGGCTTTCCGGTGGAAGTTCTGAATGTGCTGGGTGCCGGCGATGCCTTTGCGAGTGGATTTATATATGGTCATTTACATGGATGGGATTTATACAAAGCCTGCCGCATGGGAAATGCCTGCGGTGCCTGGGTAGTGCAAAAGCCCGGATGTGCCAATGATATGCCTACACTCAAAGAAGTGATGGGATTGATTGAATCGAGGGGCGGATTTTAATTAAAATTATTTATAAAATATTTATTCTATGGCCATCAAAACAAAACGACTAACGACTGCCCAGGCAACGATTCTGTTTCTGCAAAATCAGTTTGTGGAACGCGATGGAAACGTGCACCCTTTTTTCGGCGGCTGCTTCGGCATTTTTGGTCATGGGAATGTGGCGGGAATCGGACAGGCCCTGCTGCAATATCCTTCGTTCAAATACTATCAGTGCCGCAACGAACAGGCCATGGTGCATACGGCTATTGGTTATGCGAAAACAAAAGACCGGCTGGGCGCGATGGTTTGCACAACCTCTATTGGTCCCGGTGCGACGAATATGATTACCGGCGCGGCAACGGCCACCATCAACCGCATTCCGGTGCTGCTACTGCCCGGCGATATTTTTGCCAACCGTCAGGTAGCGCCGGTGTTGCAACAGCTGGAAAGTAATTCGTCGCAGGATATTTCCGTGAATGATTGTTTTAAACCCGTGTCGCAGTATTGGGACCGTATCAACCGTCCCGAACAACTCATTGCCGCGCTGCCCGAAGCCATGCGCGTGTTAACTTCTCCTTCGGAAACCGGGGCCGTTACCTTATGTATGCCCCAGGATGTGCAGGCAGAAGCCTTTGATTTTCCGGTTCAATTATTTGAGAAAAGAATCTGGCAGATACAACGCACCCGCCCCGATCAGCAGGCTTTACTTCAGGCTGTCGCGGCAATTAAGAAAGCAAAGAAGCCATTGATTATTTCCGGCGGCGGCGTGATATACAGCGGGGCGACTTCTTTATTGAAAAAATTTGTCAATGCCACGGGAATTCCGGTCGCAGAAACTTTTGCCGGTAAAGGAAGTCTGCGCTACGACGAGCCCCAGAACCTTGGCGCAGCGGGCGTTACGGGTACTCCGGGCGCAGTCTCGATGGCGGCAGCGGCCGACGTGGTGATCGGCATCGGAACGCGTTACAGTGATTTTACCACGATCTCCGAAGCGGCTTTTCAAAACCCGAAGGTCAGGTTTATAAATATCAATGTCGCTGCCTTCGATGCTTTTAAACAGGGTGGGATTCCATTGGTTGGGGATGCCAAGGAAATTCTGAAAGAATTATTTTCACTGCTGAAAAATTATAAAGTACCGCTGGCCTATCGTAATCAGGTGCTCCGGTACAATCGCCTATGGGATCAGAAAGTTTCTGCTACCTATAAGATGCATGCCGGTTTGCGTGTGAGCCAGGGGGAAATTATCGGCGCTGTCAATACGGCCAGTGCAGAAAATGATATGGTGGTGTGTGCCGCTGGCAGCCTGCCG
>JAYWCS010000317.1:0-4849 GCA_043780315.1 Bacteroidota bacterium
AACCTTACTTCATCAGATACATTTTTCCGTAACCCTTCGTAAAATACTGATCGGTGTTGTCGGATTGGGAAGTGTATTTGTCGAGCGTTTTTCCATTCAGGTTCGTCACCACATGGTATAAGTAGACACCGTTTGCCAGTCGCTGATGATACATATCTGTTCCATCCCATTTGAATTCGGTTATGTTACGCCCAACGTGTAGTGGCCCCAGTTCATCTTTGGTTATTTCCCGAACTACTTTGCCGGTGATCGTTAGAATCTGAATTTTTATATTCTGAGGAACATCACTGCCCGTAATGGTAAACACAAATGCCGTGGAAGTAGTGAAAGGATTTGGATAGTTCAGCATATTTGAGATCATGGCTTTAGTAATAATCTTGAATGTGACTTGGTACTGAATCGTGCCGGAGGCGTTTCCGCTTTTATCCGAACCGGTAACGATCAGCGTGTATTCATCTCCATTGGGATTGATCTGATTGGAGAATGCGGGATTAAATTCGACGCCTGCTGTATTGTCGGCACTGCTGGTCGCCGGGGTAAACCGGAGAGTGTCTGTATTGAAATAATACGGATGTAAAGATCCGTCCGGGTACCTCAACTGTACTTTCAACACGGAGGTATCATTCAAAAGAAGAAATTTGGCTTCATCCTTTAACTTAATCATGATATGGGGCTTCGCCGAAACGATGTCCTCGTTCAGGATATGAACATTGTCAAACGTGATATCCAGCAGCGGATTGGTAAGGTCTAACTTGACGTAGAAATTTTTAAAGAGGAAATTATTAAAATGAAATTGTTCCGGCTGATCATTGGCCGGGTTGACATCCACATTGATAGTATTTAATCCGGGATATAATTTGCTGTCAATGGTATAAATAATCTTCACGGTGTCGCCGCTTACCAGCGGCTTCAGTTTTGAAAAAGGAATGATATGAGTGACATTATTTTTGTCTATTATTTTAAATGATATTTTCAGACTATCAAAAGCCTGGAGACTGATATTTTTAAACGCAATCCCAAACTGAATTTGTTCACCTAATTCCACAGAATCCTTGCCAGTCAGGAAAATATTCGGTGCCAAAGCGCCCTCAGGCACGGGTACATAATTTAAACGCCAGTATTTTAACTGATACGGAGTTGCGTACGTGTTATCCTGTACCGATAATTTTAATTGCATAAACGGAAATTGTTGCGCGGAGACCGAGGAGATATCTAAATCCTGGGTTGAGGGATTCAGCGAATATAGAAGAGTAGTTACACCCGCTGTGTCTACACCATACACCTGAACGTTTACGGAGTCGGTGGAAGGACTTTCTAATGAATTGCCCCGCCAATGCATGCTTTTCCATTGTTTGGCCGGACCGAAAATCGGTGAGCTGGCAGTGCCGGACAACGCGCTTGAGTAACAATTTGTTGATATAAATGTTCTGTCATAGATCGTAGTCGTAATCGTTTGCTTTGGAATAAAGGAAGTATTATTTTTCTTGTAAACAAAGGCAATTGCATGTGGCGTGGTAAAGGAATCCACATCGGTAAATCCTACAGCAATCAATTTGTGATATAGGGAATTATTTTTTCCATACAGCGCTGTATCCGCTTTCCATTGGTCTATATATACATTTCCATTTTGATTCGGAGAGGAATTGTTTCGGATAATAACATATGCATTATTGGGAATGATATCCAGGAAGTCCATTGCTTTTTTTCGGTTCACCGCATCCGTGTACAAGAAATCGAATCCATATTCTCTTTTTGTTCCACAGGTAGCCAGCTCACTGTTATATAAACCCGTAGAGCCCGTATAATTATTTACCCAGGGCTTAAACGTGACAGGATCAAAAATATTAAATATAAATTCATTGTAGTTACATCCTGGTCCGATGACTGTGGTATTATTGTATGTTACCGTAAAGTCGGATTGCTGACCAGACCCGGTATTATAAATTGTATTCCGCACGTATAATGAATTCAGAAGTGAATCGAACTTGAAACGCCGGTCAGTGGAATCGATATACATGTTATTGAACGTTGAATTTCTGTCCTGGAAATAATGTGATTGATTAAATCCTGCAGAGCTTCTGAGCGAATCGATATATATAAATGAAAATTCATTCCAGTGATATTGTCCCGTTTGAGTGGGAACAATGGAGGTTCTCCAGTAATATACGGTACTGTCCATATATTTAATCGCAGGATCAAACTCAAGAACCCCTCCAATTGAATTCTGTGTTTTGCTCACTTTAACGCCAGAATTAAAGGCTTCGGTTGTATCAATTTCCATGATATATTGAGTGAGCGGGGCAAAAGAATTTGCCGTAGAGGCATATAATTTTTGACTGGGCGAATTGATAATTGCGTAGTTAAAAGGAAATATCGGACTGAGTTCATCCTGATAAATAAATAATGCGGTGGTCACCGAATTATTCAGCAGCGTAACTTCGGGAACATCATTATCGGAATTCAGGGTGATGGTAATGTAATTCTGCCCCTTATCGCGGGTGGCTATAATAGGAACCTGGATATTAATAGAATCCGCATAGCGAATACCCCGTATTCTTTTTTTCAATACAACAGCGCTGGATCCATCCGGAAATTTTCTTGTTACCAGAACGGTGATTGAATCATTGACAGCCTTCCCCAGATTATAAAAACTGGCTGCAACATTAAAAAAAATATCGGCGACAGATATAAATGAGGGGGCTATAACGACATTGGGTGCCTCAATATCGTAATCTGCCAGCTTTTGTTCGTTCAGGATGATGGCCGGGTCGCCATGAATATTCATCTGCTCCGATTGACATCTGGCCAGAAAATCCAACGGCAACAGACTCAGAACGTTCCGGTTGGCATCTTCTTCGATTGTCCCTATACTCTTGCCGAAATCCGTAGTGCTCATTAAACTATACATGCCATTGAGCAGTATATTCAGATAATTTACGATGCCAAAATGTGTGCTGGCTACGAAGGCGATGGAGCCTTTATTTTTTGTGAGAACATAGTTTTCCGACAATGTTTTTGTGTTACCCAGCCGGCCTGGATCAAATGTATAATAGTTGCCGGCGTAACATCCATTTATATACATCACCGGGTATTTACCCTGGTTATTATAGATGCTTGGATCATCCAGATTAAATCCAAGGTTAGAGGCAGAAGAGTGACCGAAATAAGTTAACATGCCAATACCATTGCTGAATAACTGAGGAAACAGCGTACTGGAAACCTGATTATTTTGATCCACGGTTGAGCTGCAGAACCGGAAAACATTTCCGCCAACCAGGGTATCAGAAATAATCTGCTGGTAAAAAGCCATATAATTACATAAAACCGCTTGCAAAAAAGGTTCGGAGGCACCCGTTACATGAATAATATCTTTCCTCCACGCTCTTCCTTCAATGTTGTTCGGAGCATTTTGTTGAACCTGTTCATAGCTGATTACCTTACTTAAATAATCTTCCACTTCTGTTCCTTTCACCGCACCGATACGACCAATCGGTATCAGATTGACAGATCCCGAACCATCCGCCGAGGCCAACATGACATCGGAGGCGGGAGAACCAAAGCTGGGTACCAGGTTGAGCAATTCATCCGACGGATTGCCTTGGTTTGCACGGTACTCCGTGTATGCCAGCCCGCGTCCAATTAAAAGAACATATGCCGGACGCTGACCAAATGTATTGCGCGCGAAATTCAAAAAATTCTTTATCGCCAAAGGATGTTTCTGAATGCCGAATGCGAATTGGTCGGTGAGTTCATTGATATCGAATACCATTGCATTGTAAGAACCGCCTGCGGCAGAAGACCGATAGTTCATATAATCTGTCACCGGATTGTTTCCATTGGATCCGGTATAGAGAACCGGATTGCTGACGATCAGATAATTTCCCTGATTAAGCGGATCTGTATAAGAAATAAAATTCTTTTTAACCAGACTACCGATCATCTGAATATTGGATGGATCCTCGCTTACCAAAATAAAATTTCTGGCGGTAGAAGAACCGGGCAAAGCAAAAGTTAGGATGCCACCGGATGCAATGGCTGTAAATCGCTGACCCGTGGTTTGATCATAGAGCACGGGTGTAGCGCTGCCGGGATTGAAATTGGAAATCTTCAGAAAAAATCCGGCGGGTCGCGCAGGTAAAAGGAAGGAGAAATTTGACTGACCACCGAAATTAAATTGTCTTGGATAATTCAATTCATAAAATGAAACAACCAAACGATCGGCATAGGTTACGGCCTGCGACGCATTAATGAATTGAAAATTAGTCGTCGCAGAATTTAAAACACCGATGGGAACACTAATGTTCGAGACGATGTCATTGAACACATTGAGCGCCGTGTCCTTAAGGAGCGAATTATTTATTTTAACCTGAATATTACGCAGGGTATCGGAGCAACCCGCTGCGCCGAATTTGAAATTGGCTACTGCTGGTCCGCCAGAATAGATAAAAAGATTATTTTGATTATCTGATATAGGAACGCCGGCCTGTGCGGGGTAAGTCTGTGTGGCAAATCCCGAGCTCCAGAATTCGCCTACATCATACGACGAAGAATAAATATATTCTCCCTGCACCATTGCCCGGCCCGGATTGATCTGTGACTTGAAATACGTGCCGGCCGTATACATGAAATACGGTTCTGCCGGAAGTACATTTGTACTCGTATCATTGGTCAGTGCATTGTAATGAAACGGGTTGCCAGTCGTATTAACGGTGAGAAAATATACGGAGGTATCTGATTGAAGACTGATTTTCTGAGTATGCTGATAGGTTGGGGTCCGGTACATGGGGTTATCGGCTTTACCATCATTCATTTGTCCCCAGAATTCAATATAATCGGTGGGAGAGAGGGG
>JAYWCS010000318.1:0-14580 GCA_043780315.1 Bacteroidota bacterium
GCCGACCTGCTGATGGTGATGGGCACGATTGCAAAAAAGATGGGACCTATTTTAAAGCAGGTCTACTTGCAAATGGCTGAACCCCGCTGGGTGATGGCCGTGGGTGCCTGTGCTTCTTCCGGCGGTATTTTTGACTCTTACGCTGTATTACAGGGCATTGATCAGATCATTCCTGTGGACGTATATGTGCCGGGTTGTCCACCCCGGCCGGAAGGTATCCTCGATGGTTTCATGCGTATCCAGGACCTGGTGGGGGAAGAATCTTTTCGCAGAAGAAACGGAGAGCAGTATAAAGAGTTGATGCATAGTTATGGCATTAAGTAGAGCTGAAATGGGGGAAATAGTGTTGTACAAGCAAACAAAAATTTAAAAAATGGAGCGGTTGGCAGGTGAAGATTCATTTTCGCCTTTACCCGGTACCACATTATTAATTCTTTGGAGAACGATTTCATAAAACAACGTTTACAACAACAGTTCGCAGAGTCGGTGATAAACTTCACGGATCCCTACGGCATGCTCACTTTTGAGTCGCCAAAGGACATGAACCTAAAAGTGCTTCAGTTCCTGTATGATGATCCCGCATTGCGTTTTCAGTTTCTGACCGACCTTACCGCCGTGCACTATCCCGATCAGAAGGGTCGCGAGCTGGCCGTTGTTTATCACCTCCATAACCTGATCGATAATATTAGGATCCGCTATAAAGTTTTTACCGATATTGAAAAGCCGGAAATTTTTACGGCCACAAAATTATATGCCGCTGCCAATTGGATGGAAAGAGAAACATTCGATTTCTATGGCGTTCAGTTTCTGGGTCATCCCAACCTGAAACGTATTCTGAATGTGGATGAAATGAATTATTTCCCAATGCGTAAAGAGTATCCGCTCGAAGACCAGACGAGAATCGATAAGGATGATGCGATGTTTGGAAGATAAAGGAAAGTGAGAAGAAAGTGAGATGGTGTGGCAAGTGAGAAGAAAGTGAGATGGTGTGGCTTTAAAAATTAGAATAGATCGCTGAATAAAAATATTTAAATGAAGATGGGAGACCGGTGAAAGGGAAATGATTTTATTACCAGATTTTCACAGCTCCCTGCTTTCACATTCATACTATGAGTGAACATCATATCAAGCTCCCAGAGGGTAGCATAGAAAAAGCGACCACCACGCTCAACCTGGGTCCTACGCATCCGGCAACACATGGTGTGTTCCAGAATATCCTGGAACTCGATGGGGAACGGATCGTGTCGGCAGAACAAACCGTGGGATACATTCATCGTGCATTTGAAAAAATTGCCGAACGCAGACCGCTTTATCAGATTACTCCACTCACCGATCGCCTGAACTATTGTTCTTCCCCCATCAACAATATGGGCTGGCACCTGGTCTGCGAAAAATTATTGAAGATCAAAACGCCAAAACGCGTTGATTATATGCGCGTGATAATCATGGAGCTGGCGCGGATCTCAGATCATCTGATCTGTACCTCCGTCGTTGGCGTGGATTCCGGTGCGTTCACCGGTTTTCTTTATGTAATGCAATACCGCGAACTGATTTATGAAATTTACGAAGAGATCTGTGGTTCCCGTCTCACCACCAATATGGGTCGTATCGGTGGTTTTGAAAGAAATTTCAACGGCACCGTATATGAAAAACTGGAAAGATTTTTGCGCGAATATCCTGGCGTGCTGAGAGAGTTTGAAAATCTTTTTACGCGCAACCGCATTTTTATGGACCGTACCATCGGCACCGGTGGCATCAGCGCAGAACGCGCTTTGAATTATGGTTTCACCGGTCCCAACCTGCGGGCGGCGGGCGTGGATTATGATGTGCGGGTACATTCTCCTTATTCCAGTTACGAAGATTTTGATTTTGAAATACCTGTTGGAAAAACAGGTGACAATTACGACCGCTTTCTCGTGCGTTGTAAAGAGATGTGGCAGAGCCTGCGAATCATCGAACAGGCATACCAGAAAGTGCAGCAGTTTAAAGGAGTCGATGCAGAAGTGTATCATGCCGACGTGCCGGAATATTATCTTCCAAAAAAATCAGATGTTTATACCAAGATGGAGGCCCTGATCTGGCATTTCAAAATTGTAATGGGTGAAACAGAAATTCCTCCGGGAGAAGTGTATCATAGTGTGGAAGGAGGTAATGGAGAACTCGGATTTTATCTGATCAGCGATGGTGGAAGGGCACCCTATCGCCTCCATTTCCGCAGACCCTGTTTTGTTTATTATCAAGCCTATTCAGAATTAACCCAGGGCGGCATGCTGAGCGATGCCGTCATTACAATGAGTAGCCTGAATCTGATCGCCGGAGAGATGGACGCCTGATGAATTGGAAGATTTCGAAATTTGAAAATTTGAAAATGTTGGAAAGTACTATATCATTCTCTCCCGAAAAGCTGGCTAAAGTGCAGGAGCTGATTGCCCGCTATCCGGATGGCAAACAAAAAAGTGCCATTCTTCCGGTGTTGCATCTGGCGCAGGAACACAATGGCGGGTGGCTCAGTTCGGGAATAATGGATTATGTCGCCGAATTACTTCATATCCTTCCAGTGGAAGTGTATGAAGTGGCTACGTTTTATTCGATGTACAATCTGAAACCCGTTGGTAAATATGTGTTTGAAGTTTGTCAAACGGGTCCCTGCATGATCAACGGGAGCGACGATATCATTCAGTATATCAAATCCACTCTGAGTATCAATGCCGGCGAAACTACCTCCGATGGGATGTTCACTTTAAAAACCGTGGAGTGCCTGGGCGCCTGTGGATATGCCCCGATGATGCAGCTGGGAAAGACTTACCGGGAACACCTGACGAAAGAAAAAGTAGATTCGATTATTGGAGAGTGTAGAAAAATAGCTGCTGCAAATAATTAAAAAGAGTAATATAAACGGTTCAGGATGGCAAGAAAATTATTATTAGAAAAAGCAGGTGTGGAAGGGATCCGGACCTACGAGGTGTACCGCCGCGAAGGGGGGTATAAAAGTTTGGAGAAGGCGCTGAAAGAAATGTCGCCCGATCAGGTGACAGACGAAGTAAAGAAAAGCGGATTGCGTGGTCGCGGCGGAGCAGGTTTTCCGGCGGGTATGAAATGGAGTTTTATTGCCAAACCCGAAGGCGTACCCCGTCACCTCGTTTGCAATGCTGATGAAAGCGAACCGGGCACATTCAAGGATCGTTACCTCATGGAATTTCTTCCGCATCTGTTGATTGAGGGCCTCATCGTTTCCTCCTATGCCTTAGGTAGCCATGTAACTTATATTTATATCCGCGGTGAGTATGCCTGGATTGTCGATATTTTAGAAACAGCGATTGGTGAAGCAAAGGCAAATGGTTTCCTGGGAAAAAATATTTTGGGTTCCGGTTTTGATCTCGAGATTTATGTACATCGCGGGGCGGGCGCCTATATCTGTGGTGAAGAAACGGCCTTACTCGAAAGCCTCGAAGGCAAACGCGGCAACCCGCGCATCAAACCCCCTTTCCCTGCGGTGAAAGGTGCCTGGGACCGGCCAACGGTTGTGAACAATGTAGAAACCCTGGCAGCGGTAGTTCCGATCATTAATTTAGGTGGAGAAGAATATGCTAAAATCGGTATTGGAAAATCGACCGGCACGAAACTCATTTCTGCCTGTGGCAATATCAACAAACCAGGCGTGTACGAAATCGACATGACGATTTCGGTGGAAGATTTTATTTACAGTGATGAATATTGTGGCGGTATTGCCAAAGGAAAAAAATTGAAAGCCTGCATACCCGGCGGATCCTCCGTTCCGATTCTTCCGGCAAATCTTTTATTGAGAACCGTGAAGGGAGAAAAAAGATTGATGAACTATGAGAGCTTGTCAGACGGCGGCTTCGCGAAAGGCTCTATGATGGGGTCGGGTGGATTCATTGTGCTGGATGAAGATCAGTGCGTGGTGAAAAATACATTAACCTTCGCGCGTTTTTATCGTCACGAAAGTTGTGGACAATGTTCTCCCTGTCGCGAAGGCACCGGGTGGATGGAAAAAATCCTGAACAATCTCGAATATGGAAAGGGTAAGTCGAGCGACATCGACCTGCTCTGGGACATTCAACGAAGAATAGAAGGCAATACGATTTGTCCGCTCGGAGATGCGGCGGCTTGGCCAGTGGCTGCGGCCATTCGTCATTTTCGTGATGAGTTTGAATGGCATGTGCAGAATCCGGTAGAAAGTCAGACAAGAAATTTTGGGCTGGCCCATTATGCAGATCCGCTGGAACCTGCAGTGGCAGCTGTTTAGTATAGAAATTAAGTTTATGGCGGAAGAAAAAAAAATGTTTAAAGTCACCATCGATAATATCAGTATCGAAGTGGAGCCGGGTACCAGTATTCTCAACGCCGCGCGGAAGATCGGTGGCGAAGTAGCACCGCCGGCAATGTGTTATTATTCTACCCTCAAGGGAAGTGGAGGTAAATGCCGGACCTGTCTCGTTGAAGTAGCTGCCGGATCTACCGCAGATCCAAGGCCCATGCCCAAACTGATCGCGAGCTGCCGCACGAATGTCATGGATGGCATGGTTGTAAAAAATATTACCAGCGAAAAAGTGCTCGATGCCCGCAAAGGCGTTGTAGAATTTTTATTGATTAATCACCCGCTCGATTGTCCCGTCTGCGATCAGGCAGGTGAATGTTCCCTGCAGGATCTGAGTTATAACCACGGCGCGGAGGCTACGCGCTATGAGTTTAAACGCCGCACATTCGAGAAACATGATATCGGCCCGTATATACAATTGCACATGACGCGTTGCATTCTCTGCTTCCGTTGTGTTTTTGTTGCCGATCAGCTCACAAAAACCCGCGAACACGGTATTCTGGATCGCGGCGATCATTCTGAAATTGCAACCTATATTGATAAGGCACTTGAAAGTGATTTTATCGGAAATATTATTGATGTTTGTCCGGTAGGCGCACTGACCGACAAAACATTCCGGTTTAAAAACCGCGTGTGGTTTTTAAAGCCACAGGATGCACACCGGGATTGTCCGAAATGCGCCGGCAAAGTAACGCTCTGGAACCGCGGCGAAGAAGTATATCGCGTCACGGCCCGGAAGGACCAGTGGGGTGAAGTGAAAGAGTTTATTTGTAATGAATGCCGGTTTGAAAAAAAGAAAACGGCGGACTGGATCATCGAAGGACCCACGCTAATCAGCCGGCATTCAGTGATTTCAGCCGGACATTATGTAGGTACCGTAGACACTCAGGAAGTGATGCCCGAAGTGATGAATGGGAGAAAGCCGAAATTATTAATGGATATTCATAGTGTGAGTGAAGTGAATCGCCCCGAAATTGATTTATCGGAAATCGAAGGTCCGGCTCATTCTACGGATTTTAAAAATGATCATTTTAATTTCCACAATAAAACGAAGTCATGATTATCCTGAACAAACTGGCGAGAATTGATCTCGCGCTATTGATTGCGGTAATTTGTTTTCTGATTTTTCGAAACGCGCATGGTAATGCACGTAGTTTTTTTATGGGTTTATCTGTTGGTGTTTTTTTATTGTCACTGGGTGGTCATATTCGTTATTACAGAGAATACAAGAAATTTTATTGAATATAATGCACACATTTTTAACGATAGACTGGTTTTTAATGATCGAGAAGGCGATTCTCATTTCGATTATTATCGGCGTTTCATTAATTGTCGCCATGTATGAAACCTGGGCGGAAAGAAAAGTGGCGGCGGTTATACAAGATAGAAGAGGCCCGAATCGTGCCGGACCGATCGGCATTTTTCAGCCGCTCGCCGACGGACTAAAATTATTCATGAAAGAAGAGATCGTTCCGAATCTCTCCAATAAATTTTTATTTATTCTCGGCCCGGGTATCGCGATGTTAACAGCGATGATGACGAGTGCCGTCGTGCCCTGGGGTGGAACGATCCATGCTTTTGGTCGCGATATTTCCTTACAGGTAGCAGATGTGAATATTGGTATCCTTTATATTTTTGGTGTCGTTAGCATGGGTGTATACGGTGTGATGATCGGCGGCTGGGCCTCGAATAATAAATTTTCTTTACTCGCCGCGATTCGCGGGGCTTCCCAGATCATTTCGTACGAATTGGCCATGGGACTGTCACTGATTGCCGTACTGATGCTGACAGGGTCTTTGAGTTTACGGACGATCGTGGAACAACAAGTCGATCATACCTATTATGTTTTTTATCAGCCGGTTGGTTTTATCATCTTTTTAATTTGTTCTTTTGCAGAATGTAACCGTACGCCGTTTGATTTATCAGAAGCAGACAGCGAATTGAATATGGGGTTTCACCAGGAATATTCCTCGATGAAACTCGGATTTTATTTGTTTGCCGAATACGTGAGTATGTTTATCAGCAGTTCGGTGATGGCCACGATATTCTTTGGAGGATATGATATTCCTTTTTTGAATGATGCTAATTTTGGAATGCATCATGGACAGAACCTTCTCGCCGGATTAGAAGTACTGAGTTTATTTTTCAAGATTTGTGTTTTTATATTCTTTTTCATGTGGGTGCGGTGGACGGTTCCGCGTTTCCGCTACGATCAATTGATGAAGCTGGGCTGGAGAACATTGATTCCGCTGGCACTCTTCAATATGCTTGTGACCGGATTTGTGATTTTATACCGTCAACACGGACTTTTTTAATCAGCAGAATTTTAAATTATGCAGCCACTTACTTCAAAATCGAAACAGGTCGGGCGCGTGCCGATGACGTTCTGGGAGAAAATATATATCCCGGCGATTGCAAAGGGCATGGCCATTACCTTTGGACATATATTCAGAAAGAAACCAACCATCAATTATCCAGAACAGACACGCCCCTTCAGTCCGGTATTTCGCGGCGTGCAGGTACTGAACCGCGATGAAGAAGGACGCGAGCGTTGCACAGCATGTGGATTATGTGCCGTAGCTTGTCCCGCGGAAGCAATCACGATGGAAGCGGCCGAAAGGTTACCCGGCGAAGAACATTTATATAAGGAAGAAAAATATGCGGCCCGCTATGAAATCAATATGCTGCGCTGCATATTCTGTGGATTGTGTGAAGAGGCTTGTCCGAAAGACGCAGTGTATTTATCAGAAAGTCTGGTTCCCTCTAATTACAGCCGGAAGACATTTATATATGGCAAAAACGAAATGCTGATACCACATCCGATAAATAATCCCGAAGCTTATGCAAAAGCTAAAGGACTCAGACCCGAAAAAAATAGTTGATGAGCGCCACCCAAGTTCTATTCTGGTTTTTAAGTATTCTGGCCATATTCAGTGCCATTATGGTCGTGGTGAGTAAGAATCCCGTACACAGCGTGCTCTGGCTGATTGTTGTTTTTTTTACAATCTCCGGACATTATATTTTACTCAATGCGCAGTTCCTTGCCATCGTCAACCTGATTGTTTATGCCGGTGCCATCATGGTGTTGTTTCTTTTTGTGCTGATGCTGATGAATCTGAATGCCGAAACAGAACCACAGAAAAATAAATGGCTTAAAATTGCCGGTGTGATCGGCGGCGGTGCATTGCTGCTCGTGCTCGTGGCCGCGCTGAAAGGCGCAGATAATATGAACCGTATTGCCGAAACAGGCAAGGGCGATATCGGGCTGATTCATAATCTGGGGCTGGTGCTCTTTCAAGAGTACGTCATTCCTTTTGAAATCAGCAGCGTTCTGTTTCTTTCTGCGATGGTGGGGACGGTGGTGATTGGGAAGAAAGAGTAAAACAAGTGTGGAAAGTGTGATAAGTGTGAAGGAGTGCAGGAGTAAAGTGTGATAAGTGTGATAAGTGTGAGAGTGTGGAGGGTCATGATAAATAGAAGAATAAGAAAAAATAAGGGGACATACCGGGATCAATAAATAATATTAACACATGCATATCAAAGAAATTTCACGGTTTGACATTTTCCCGGTTTCAGGGCTTCACACTTCCACATTGATCACACTTCCACACTTTCCACACTTTCCTCACGCTGTTCACACCATAAAACAATGCCGATAAACTATTACATATTCCTGTCTGTCGCGCTCTTCTGCATCGGAGTGGCGGGCGTGTTGACCCGCAGAAATGCGATTATTATTTTCATGTGCATCGAGCTGATGCTGAATGCAACCAATTTATTGCTGGTGGCATTTTCTAAAATGCATCATGCAGCTGCCGGCGTGGCGGATTTGAATGCAGGTATCAACGGACAAATTTTCGTTTTTTTTATCATGGTGGTTGCCGCAGCAGAAGTGAGTGTGGGACTGGCTATCATCGCCATGATGTATCGGAATACGCATTCGGTGGATATTAATTTCCTGAACAGACTGAAACATTAGAGAAATTTTAAAATGAGCAACTACGTCTATCTCGTTCCACTGTTTCCCCTGATCGGATTTCTGATCAACGGACTGTTCAGAAAATGGATATCCAAACCGTTGTCCGGTTTTGTGGGCTCTGCCAGCATCCTGGCTTCTTTCGTTGTGAGCCTGCTTATTTCCATGCAGGTAAAACAGGCAGGATTTGATCCCGTAACCGTTACGCTCTTCACCTTTATCCATGCTGGCAAATTGCTGATCCCTTTTGCTTTTCTTGTAGATCCGCTCTCCACTTTATTCTTGCTCATCATCACGGGTGTGGGATTTCTGATTCATGTATATTCCACCTCGTACATGCGTGAAGAAGACGAGCCCGACTATGCAAAATATTTTTGCTACCTCAATCTCTTTGTTTTCTCGATGCTCCTGCTGGTCCTTGGCGCGAACTATGTGATCCTTTTCATCGGATGGGAAGGCGTAGGTCTGTGTTCCTATCTGTTGATCGGCTACTGGTTCAAAAATCTCGATTACGGAACCGCGGCTAAGAAAGCTTTTATCATGAACCGTATCGGCGATGTCGGTTTCCTGATTGCCATTTTTGCGATGATCAGCCACTTTGGTTCGGTCAGTTTCGGCGACGTTTTCCAACAGGCTCCATCAGCTTCTACCGGATTCATCACCGCCATCACATTATTATTATTTGTAGGAGCCACCGGAAAGTCGGCACAGATACCACTCTATACCTGGCTGCCCGACGCGATGGCCGGTCCGACCCCCGTATCTGCTCTGATCCATGCGGCCACCATGGTTACAGCCGGTATTTATATGATCGCACGCAGTCATGTGTTATATAATCTCGCCCCAACCAGCCAGACGGTAGTGGCGATTACCGGTCTGGCAACAATCATTCTCGCTGCAACGATTGCGGTTAAACAAAACGACATAAAAAAAGTGCTGGCTTATTCAACGGTCAGCCAGTTGGGATATATGTTTCTCGGTCTGGGCGTGGGTGCCTATACCGAAGCCGTATTTCATGTGCTGACCCATGCATTCTTCAAGGCGCTTTTATTTCTCTGCGCCGGATCGGTGATTCATGCCATGGGTGGCATGCAGGATATGCGCAAAATGGGCGGTCTGAAAAAATATCTTCCCGTCACGCACATTACCTTTTTATTGGGTTGCCTCGCCATCTCGGGGATTCCGCCATTCTCCGGATTCTTTTCCAAGGATGAAATTCTTACGGCAGCCTATGCGAAAAATCCCGTCTATTATGTTGTAGGCGTTGCCGGTGCGATGATCACGGCATTTTATATGTTTCGTGCGTATGCTACCACGTTCCTCGGAAAATTCAGGGGCACTGAGGAGCAACAACATCATCTGCAGGAGAGTCCTGCAGCGATGACTATTCCTCTCATCGTACTCGCGATACTGGCTGTAGTGGCGGGTTTCCTGGGTATTCCGGAACTATTTGCAAAAAATTCAAACTTACTGGGGCAATTTCTGCATCCTGTATTTGCTGACGGAGTAAAAGAAATGGAAACGATTCCTGCATCGGTTGAATGGATGCTGATGGGCATATCCACCATGCTCGCGCTCGTGATGGTATTGTATTCGTTATCGCGCTTTAGCAAAAATCCGGAGCTTGGTGAACCAGCAGGTATTAGGAAATGGTTTGCCGATAAATTATATGTGGATGAATTGTATGAAGCCATAATTATTAAACCCATCAATGCGCTGGCTGGATTTTTCAATCGCGTGGTGGAGAAATCTCTGATCGACGGTGTAGTGAATGGTACCGTTAGACTGGTTCAATATGGCAGCCGGCAACTACGATATTTACAGAGTGGCCAGGTAGGCGGTTATGTACTGCTGATGGTAATTGGAATGGTTATATTATTTGTTGTGCAATTGTTTCTGAGAAAATAAAAATTATGGTTCCTGTTTTACTCATCGGGATCCCGCTGCTGGCGGGTCTGATCGGATTCTCGCTGAAGGATGCTGCTGCCAAAAGCTGGTCGTTGTTTGCTACCCTGCTGGTATTGGGGGTATCACTGGCCGGCATTTCCCTTGCTAAAAACAGTCCGGCCCTTTCTATTAACCTGCCCTGGTTGGGGTCGCTGAATAGTCATTTTGCGATGAGTCTCGACGGCACCGGACAGATTCTTTGTTTACTGACTGCCCTGGCGTTTCCAATTATATTAATTGCTACCTGGAAGGAAGAATATAAAAAAGCGCATAATTTTTTCGCGCTGATGTTATTGTCGCAGGCCGGTCTGATGGGCGTTTTTCTAGCTACCGATGCGCTGCTGTTTTATTTCTTCTGGGAACTCGCGTTGATCCCTGTTTATTTTCTGGCATCGCAATGGGGAGGAGAGAAACGTATTGCGGCGACATTTAAATTTTTCATCTATACTTTTCTTGGATCACTGATGATGCTCATCGGCCTCATCTATATTTATTTTCATACCCGGGATCATTCATTTGCAATGGCCGCTTTTTACCAGGCCCATCTCCAAATTCCCGCTGATACGCAGTCCTGGTTGTTCTGGTTCATCTTTATTGCCTTTGCCGTGAAGATGCCCATCTTTCCTTTTCACACATGGCAGCCCGACACTTATGAGCAATCGCCTTCTGCGGTCACGATGGTGCTGAGTGGGATCATGGTGAAAATGGGGGTATTCGGTGTATTGCGGTGGCTCGCTCCGGTGTTGCCGACGTCAACCTATATGTGGGGCGATACGGTATCCACCTTATGTATTATCGGGATGATTTATGCTTCATTGATCGCTATAAAACAGGATGATCTAAAGAGAATGATCGCCTATTCATCCATTGCCCATATCGGATTAATGTGTGTGGCGATTTTTGCAACCACCGAAGCGGGCTTGCAGGGCGTGATGATTCAGATGTTCAGCCATGGCATCAACATTATCGGATTATGGATCGTGGTATACCTGATTGAAAAGCAATTTCATACCAGAAAAATCAGTGAACTCGGCGGACTCGCCAGCAAAGCGCCGGGCTTAACGATTATGCTGGTTATCATTGCGCTTGCCAATATCGCATTGCCGCTGACGAACGCATTCATCGGAGAATTTTTGATGTTCAGCGGAATTTATTCTTCGCTGGTAACACGCTACAATGTAGTGTTTTTGGTGACTTCTTCCCTGACTATTATTTTATCGGCTGTATATATGCTCAACATGGTGCAACGGGTATTTTACGGACCGACGAATGTGCGCACTGAAAAGGGTGTTGACATTCAGCTGCATGAAAAAATAATACTTGGATTTATTGTGGTGCTGATATTACTGATTGGTGTGTATCCGGAACCGTTGTTCCGTTTAACGCAGGATGCAGTGGATTCGATTCTGGCAAAAATGTACCTTAAACCTTAATAGAAGAACCGGTAAGATATGAATTCGATCATAATTTCTGCAATATTGGGCGTGGTCATGATGTTCAGCGGAATTTTTCTGAAAAAAAATTCTTCTATTGCCCTGTCGGCCATCATAGGTATTGCCTTTTTGCTGCTGGCGGCTATCATGGAGTTGAGCGGCTATCATTTTTTTCCGGTCGACGTACACAACATGTTATACTTTGATGTGTTCGGTTTGCTGTTTAACTGCATCGCCTTTGGTTGTACGCTGGCTTATTTTCTGCTGAATTCAAAAGATATTGCTGCCATCGGAAATAATCCGGGTGAATATTTTGCGCTGATATTTTTTGTGCTCTGCGGTATTTCAATCGCGAGTTCTTTTAATACGCTGTTAATGTTATTCATCGGAATAGAAATTATTTCGATCCCTTTGTATATACTCACGGGCAGCGATAAGCGCAATTTGAAAAGTAATGAAGCGTCGCTGAAATACTTTCTGATGGGTGCCTTTTCCACCGGTCTCATGTTGCTGGGGATTGCTTTTTTATATGGAGCCAGTGCTACGGGAAGTTTTTTTCTGGAAGATCTGGCACTTGGTAAATCGGCCGCCTCGCCGATGATGATCACCGGATTGATATTGATTATGTGTTCCCTGGCATTTAAAGTATCCGCTGCGCCATTTCATTTCTGGACGCCGGATGTATACGACGGGGCACCGACCGTAGTTACATCTTTTATGGCCACTATTGTGAAGGCGGGGGCATTCATTGCTTTTATCCGGCTATTCAATGATGCCTTTGGTGAAATCAAAACGCAGTGGCAGGTATTCATCGCGATCATAACGGCGGCGACCTTATTCATCGGGAATATAACCGCGGTATTTCAGCAAAGCGTGAAACGCATGCTTGCTTATTCAAGTATTGCGCAGGTGGGATTCATGCTTTTTTCGCTGCTCACATTAAATACGCTGGCCAAGGAAGGGATCATTTTATATACTACGGTATACAGTCTGGCGACGATCGGAATGTTCGCGATCATTGTCAAAATGAAGGACTATAGTTTCGAGGGTTTTAACGGTCTGGCCAGGCAGTATCCGGTGGTTGCTTTTACGGCTACGATCTTTTTATTATCGCTGGCCGGCATCCCCCTCACCGGTGGCTTTCTGGCTAAATACTATATGATTGCCGCGGTGATGCAAACGGGCAGTTTCCTATGGTTGGTGATCTTCGCGATGCTCTGCGCCACCGTAAGCGTTTACTATTATTTCCGGGTGATCCAGTCCATGTATTTTAAGGAGGGGAACGCGCAGCATCTGGAAATTGGCAATGGATTCAACTTCCTGCTAATCCTGCTGGCGGTCATCGTCATTCTGCTGGGCATATTTCCACAATGGCTGATCGACCGTTTATACATTATTTACCTCTAAGGGCAGATTCCTGGCTGAAGTCAGTAAAGAATCTTTAAATTAGCTGTCAGCATATCAGGATCAATGAAAATACGCGATGTCCTTTCGCTTGCTTTCCGCACGGTGAGAAGCAATAAGCTCCGCACCGGCATTACAGTTTCCATCATCGCCTTTGGGATCATGGCCCTCGTGGGTATCAATACCGCCATCGATGCCATGAAGCAGAAATTTACGGAAAGCTTTGCTTCCATGGGTGCCAACGGTTTTACGATTCATTATAAAGACTACCAGTTTTTTGGCAATAACAGTCAGGTGACCAAAGAAAAAAAAGGCGCCAAAAGAGACAAAGTTTCAAATACGAAAAAGCCTATTACGAAAGACGAGGCGGAGATGTTTAAAAGAAATTATCATTTTCCGTCTAAGGTGTCGATGAGTGTGCGGGGCGGGGGCAGCAATATTGCGTCCATGGGCAGTAAAAAAACCAATCCGACGGTGCAGGTAACCGGGGGTGATGAGAATTATGCGGAGCTGAACGGATATAGTTTAAATGCGGGCCGGTCGCTGAATGATCTCGATGTGTCTTCGGGTAGAAATGTGGTTGTTCTCGGCAGTGATCTGGTGAAGAAATTTTTCGGGAGTAATTCCGAATCGGCGCTGGAGAAAATTATTAAAATCAACGGGATCCCGTACCGGGTGATCGGGACGATGGAATCCAAGGGCGCCAGTATCGGCCGGAGCTGGGATAATATCGCCATCACCTCGTATAATAATGTCAGACGATTTTTCCTGAATGATCCACCTACACCCTACAACCCCACGCCGAGTTTCAATTTGCAGGTCAAGGTTCCGGATGTCAAAAATATGGAACTGGCGATCGGAGAAGCCGAAGGGGTATTTCGTCCCATCCGGAGAATCAGTACCACAGACGCCAGCAATTTTGTGATTGATAAAAGCGACCGTTTTGTAGAAGAATTACTATCAAATCTTTCTCTAATTACGCTCTGTGCGGTTATCATCGGATGTATCACACTGGTGGGGGCGGCGGTCGGACTGATGAATATTATGCTCGTTTCGGTCACGGAAAGAACCAAGGAAATCGGGCTGATTAAAGCCATTGGCGGCCGGAAAGCCAGTATCCGTCAGCAATTTCTATACGAATCGATCATAATCAGTTTGCTGGGTGCGGTTTTGGGTAGCATCCTGGGCATTCTGGTGGGCAACTCTTTCTCGCTGGTGCTGGACACGGGATTCGTATTTCCCTGGGTCTGGTTATTCTGGGGAATCCTGATATGTACCATCGTTGGAGTACTGGCAGGTTTATACCCTTCACTCAAAGCCTCCCGGATGAATCCCATTCAGGCACTGCGCTATGAGTGATGAATCTGTTTGCGTGGGCGGTTGACAAATGAATACTGGTAAGGGTTTGCTTGCGAGGAAATAGAATTGTAAAGATTCTGTATTTTCCATTTGGCATTCCGGAAATTTACTATATTGTGTTT
>JAYWCS010000319.1:0-14113 GCA_043780315.1 Bacteroidota bacterium
GCCGTTGGATCCGGCTGCCGATTATAAACATGACCTTTCAGACTTCTGATCTGGCTAAACTCGCGCTGATCATGTATCTCAGCCGTTTGCTCAGCCGCAAGCAGGATGTGATAAAAGATTTTAAAAAGGGTTTTTTGCCCGTGATTCTTCCGGTGGCGGTGGTCTGCGTGTTGATCGCACCGGCTAATCTATCCACTGCACTGCTCATCGGGGCAACCTGTATGATGCTGATGTTCATCGGAAGAGTCAGCGGCAAGCATCTCTTCATAACCATCGGAATTGTAATGATTCCTGTTTTGATTCTGATTATGGCGGCCGTGGTTCGTCATAAATCAATTGAACCATCAACTTTCAACCATCAGTCATCAACCATCAACCATTCCCGTTTGCTTGTTCGGGTAGACACCTGGATTAATCGCGTCGAGAATTTTATGTACGGAGAGCAGTCCAGTAAAATGGATGATCATTACCAGGTGAATCAGGCCAAAATCGCTGTGGCTAATGGCGGCTGGATTGGCCTGGGTCCGGGTAATAGCCGGCAGAGAAATTTTCTGCCGCATCCCTATTCGGATTTTATTTATGCCATCATCATCGAGGAATATGGATTGATCGGCGGGGCCCTTATCATGTTTATCTACCTCGTTTTTCTTTTTAGAAGTATTCGCATATTTAAGAAATGTCCTTTTGCCTTTGGTGCATTTCTGGCACTGGGCCTGAGTTTCACACTGATGATCCAGGCCATCACCAATATGGCCGTAAACGTAAATTTGTTTCCGGTGACCGGTGTGACACTGCCTTTAATCAGTATGGGGGGCAGCTCGTTTTTATTTACCTGTCTGGCAATTGGCATCATTTTAAGTGTGGCAAGAAATGCAGAACGGATTGAAGACGAAGAGGAAGCGGAGAAGTTACAAAGTCTGGAGATTTGAAAATAGCGATATATAATGAAGAAACGCGTCATCATAGCAGGAGGAGGTACCGGCGGACATATTTTTCCCGCCCTCGCAATCGCCCATGCTTTGAAGGGAAAAGAACCGGATATGGATATTCTTTTTATTGGTGCGAACGGGAAAATGGAAATGCAAAAAATTCCGGAAGCGGGATTTGCTATTCAGGGAATTGATATCGCCGGTTATAACAGAAGTTCTTTGATAAAAAATATCACCCTCCCTTACAAACTGATCAGGAGTTTTTTGCAGGTACAGGAGATTTTTAAAAAATTCAAACCCATGGCCGCCATTGGCGTGGGAGGTTACAGCACTTTTCCGGTATTACGATACGCGCAGGCAAAAGGAATCCCCAGTTTTATTCATGAATCGAATTCCCATGCTGGAAAGTCAAACATGCTGCTGGGGAAAAAAGCTACCCGCATTTTTACCGCCAGCGATGGCATGGAGAAATATTTTCCTGCTTCAAGGTTGATTTATACGGGAAATCCGGTGCGCAAAGATGTGGTGGCAAACCTGATTTCCAGAGATGATGGACTAGCCTTTTTCGGTCTGGATCCCAATTATACCACCGTACTGATAACAGGCGGTAGTCTGGGTGCTCAATCGATGAATGAAGCAATCAACGCTGGTATCCCGGTACTCATAAAAAACAAGATCCAGCTGATATGGCAAACGGGTAAGTCTTTTACCAAAGAGGCAGGAGCCTACGCGGTCGAAAACAAATTGATCTGGACCGGTGAATTTATTTCGAAAATGGAATACGCCTATGCGGCAGCTGATATCGTTGTTTCCCGTTCGGGTTCGGTGTTGTATGAATTGTGCGCCGTTCGGAAACCCGTGATTTTTATACCCTACCCGTATGCTGCCGAAGATCATCAAACGGTGAATGCGGAAAATCTGGTTAAAAAGCAGGCGGCTATCATGATCCCGGATAAAGAAGCAAAAGAAAAACTGGTGAATGAAGTAATCCGGCTGGCGAATAACAAACCGGAACAGGAAAAATTAAAAGAGAATATTAGCAAACTGGCTATCCTGGATGCCGATGAAAAAATTGCAACTGAAATTTTGAAAGTATTAAATGACTGATCTGAAAAATATACAAAATGTTTACTTCGTAGGTATCGGAGGGATCGGCATGAGTGCCCTGGCCCGCTATTTCCGGCAACAGGGAAAAAGGGTGAGTGGCTATGATAAAACAGAAACACCCCTTACAAAAGAATTGCAGTCAGAAGATATTTCGGTTTCCTTCGACGATCGGGCTGCTCTTGTCCCCAAAGATGCGCAGCTGGTGATTTACACACCGGCCATCCCGGCGGACAATGAGATTTTATCTTACTGTCGCGATCATGGATTTAAAGTGCTTAAAAGAAGCGACGTGCTGGGATTGATTACAGCGGGTTCTTTGAATGTATGTGTGGCGGGAACACACGGAAAAACAACCATCAGCACGATGATCGCCCATATCCTGCGCGATAGCGGGGTGGGTTCAAATGCTTTTCTTGGCGGCATATCTACCAACTATCAAACGAATTTCTGGAGTCATCAGAATAATTTATGTGTGGTGGAAGCAGATGAATACGACCGGAGTTTTTTAAAACTTCATCCCGATATTGCCGTGATCAGCTCGATGGATGCTGATCATCTGGATATTTATGGAACGGGCGGCGCGGTAGAAGAGGCTTTCATTTCTTTTAGCAAAAAAATTAAATCAGGTGGTACCCTCGTGCAGAAACACGGATTACCCATTCCGAAACCAAACGGTGATATCCGGCAATTGAGTTATCATTTAACAGATCATAACGCGGACGTATACACGAAAAATTTACGGATTCAATCCGGAAGCTATGTTTTTGATGTGGAAGGAACAGATGGTGTACTGAAAGATGTTCGCTTAAATGTTGGGGGTTGGCATAATGTGGAGAATGCACTGGCGGCGATTACCGCCTGCCGGAAACTGGGATTGAATGGCGGCCAGATTATTCCAGCGCTTCATAATTTCCGCGGGGTGCGCAGACGGTTTGAATATCATGTGCAGGGCGATGGCCCGGTATATATTGACGATTACGCCCACCATCCCAAGGAACTGCAGGCATTGATCAGCAGTGCAAGGGAACTATTTCCAGATAGAAAAATACTGGTGATTTTTCAACCGCATCTATTTAGCCGGACGAGAGATTTCGCCGATGGTTTTGCTGAAATCCTGGATCTGGCAGATGAAGTGATTCTATTACCCATTTATCCGGCCCGCGAAATACCGATCAAGGGCGTTCGTAGCGAAATCATTCTGAATAAAATGTTACTGGAAGAAAAAAAAGTATTGGACCAGCCCGCGGTGCTCGACCGGGTGCATCAGATTGAAAAGGGAGAACGGATTTTATTGATTACCGCAGGAGCGGGAGATATCGATACATTGGTTAAACCCATAGAGGATATACTAAAAGGGAAATGAATATAAAGAGTCCATTGAAAAGAATATTTACCGTGATGGGGTGGTGCCTGCTGGGCGCCGCCGCGCTCGCCGGACTGATCGCTGCAATCAATCACAAGAACAGCAGTGTTTGCAGCGGACTGGCGGTGGAAATCAATGGCGGTTCGAAAGCCTGTTTTCTCGATAAAAAAGAAGTCGCAAAGATGCTGGAAGAGGGTGGTCTCAAAGATTGTCAAAATAAAAAAGTAGCTTCCATCGATCTGCAAAAACTGGAAGAATCGCTGAGAAAAAATAGTTGGATCCGGGATGTTCAATTGTATTTTGATAACAATCAGCTATTGAAAGTGCGGATTCAGGAAAGACAGGCTGCGGCCCGTTTATTTACGGTTACAGGTAATAGTTATCTGATTGACAGTAGTGGGGTGCAACTACCCCTGCCCGGTAGAAATGTTTTCAGGTTACCCGTTTTCACTGGTTATCCTCAGGAGAAATTCGGTTTGCACCGGGACAGTGCATTGGACCGGCAGATAAAAGACCTGGCTGTTTTTTTGGGTGACAATACATTCTGGACTAATCAGATACAGGAGGTGCATATTGAGGCTGACAAAAATTTTCAGATGATCCCCCTGATCGGAAATCAGGTGATTGAATTCGGAGATGGAATGGATTATATAAATAAATTTCACCGGCTCTTCATTTTTTATCAGCAGGTGCTTACAAAAACGGGATTTCAAAAGTATACGAGCTTAAAGCTGGCGTATGCCGGTCAGATTATCGCCACCCGCAAAGAAGGCTACATGTCAAAATCGGATTCAGTTCAGGCTTTACGCAGAGTACTGGAAATGATCCGGACGGCCCAGAAAATGGAATCTGATACCGGAAAAATCAGGGAAGTAAAACCGCTGGAACGAAATATTTTGACCGAGCAGAATCTAAAGAGTTATGATTTGCCGGAAGAAAAAGAAAATCAAACGGATACAAATTCAAAACATCAAAAAAAACAATAAATTAAACCAACGCCATGAACCAGGAACAACCCATTATTGTCGGACTCGATATAGGTACAACTAAAATTGCAGCGATTGCAGGACGTAAAAATGAATATGGCAAGTTGGAAATACTTGGCTTTGGCCGGGCTAATTCCAACGGTGTGAAACACGGCCAGGTGCTGAATATAGATGAAACCATCAAGGCTATCCGGATGGCCCTCGATAATTGTTATGCCTCTAATCCCACGCTGAGTATAAACGAAGTATATGTGGGCATTGCGGGTCATCATATTAAAAGTCTCCAAACCCGCGGCGATATCGTTCGCCAGAGTACGGAGGATGAAATTACCCAAAAGGAAATCGATCAGCTGATTGCCGATCAGTATAAAACCTATATTCCGGCGGGCGATCAGATTATCGATGTCATTCCGCAGGAATTTGCAGTCGATAACTTTCAGAATATAATCAGTCCGATCGGTTACGGTGGAGTAAAAGTGGGTGCGAACTTCCATATTATTACCGGCGACAAAAATGCCATTAAGAATATCAGTCGTGCCGTTGAAAAAAGCGGCTTGCTCACGAAGGATCTGGTTTTGCAACCACTCGCTTCCGCAGCAGCGGTGATGGGGCTGGAAGATCAGGAAGCCGGTGTAGCCATTGTAGACATTGGTGGCGGAACGACGGATCTGGCAGTTTTTTACGAAGGCATTCTGAAACATACAGCGGTAATTCCATTTGGCGGTGAAAATATTACCAACGATATCAAAACAGGTCTGGGTGTTTTGAAAACACAGGCAGAACAGATGAAGGTTCAGTTTGGATCGGCGTTATCCAACGAAGCCAAAGGAAATGCCTTTATCACCATTCCGGGCTTACGCGGTATGCCCGCCAAAGAAATTAGTGTTAAAAATCTGTCGAATATTATCCAGGCCCGCATGAGCGAGATCATGGATTTTGTTTCCTATCATCTGAAACAGGTTGGATTGGATAACAAAATGCTGAATGGAGGTATCGTATTAACAGGCGGAGGCGCCCAGCTGAAACACCTGATTCAGCTGACCGAATATGTAACCGGGCTCAATGCACGTATCGGATATCCCAATGAGCATCTGGCTTCCGGACAAATTGAGGAACTCGCGCGTCCTACCTATTCTACCTGTATCGGACTCATTTTAAAAGGCTACAGCGATTACGAACATAACCGCAAACAGTTTGAAAGAACCCATGTTCAGGTAGACATTCCGACCGCTTTAAAGACGCCGGCAATCGTGCAGGAAGAAGTGCCGGTGACGGAGGAAGAGAAGCAAAGAATAAAGGTTATGAACAGAGGTGGAATAAAAGATTTCTGGGGTAAGTTCAAAGACGGTATCATTGATCTTTTTAAAGAAGAAGAAGATCACGCCCTTTAATTTTATACTACTAACCTTAATTCTATTTTATGATCCAGTTTGATTTACCCAAAGAGAGATCGTCCATTATTAAAGTAATCGGCGTGGGAGGCGGTGGAAGCAATGCAGTCAACCACATGTTTGGGCAGAATATTGAAGGATGTAATTTTATTATCTGTAATACCGATGCGCAGGCACTTGCTCAAAGTCGCGTAGCCAATAAAATCCAGCTCGGGCCCTTATTAACTCAGGGGCTCGGCGCTGGTGCTAATCCGGATATCGGTCGACAGGCAACGGAAGAGAGTCTGGAAGAAATTAAATCCATCCTGGAAGTAAATACCAAAATGGCATTTATTACGGCGGGTATGGGTGGCGGAACCGGAACGGGGGGCGCACCGATTCTCGCAAAAATTTGTAAGGATCTGGGCATTCTAACCGTCGGGATTGTAACCACGCCGTTTTCCTACGAAGGTAAAAAACGACAATTGCAGGCCGAAGAAGGAATTTCATTATTAAAAGATTATGTTGATACCCTGCTGGTGATCAGCAACGACAAACTGCGGCATCAGTTCGGCAACCTTAAAATGAAAGAGGCGTTCTCCAGAGCCGATAATGTACTCGCTACGGCTGCAAAATGTATTACCGATGTAATCAACAGTACCGGTCAGATCAATGTCGATTTTGCGGATGTATGCACCGTGATGCGTAACGGGGGAGTAGCTATTCTGGGAAGTTCAGCTGCTTCTGGAAATAACCGCGCGCAAACGGCCATCGAAGAAGCCCTGAATTCTCCTTTGCTGAACGACAATGATATTCGTGGAGCAAAATGGATATTGATCAATATTAATTCTTCCGAAGGTGATCATGAGTTCACGATGGATGAAGTGGAAATTATACAGCACCATCTGATCAGCCAGGCGGGCGAAGATAGCGATGTAATTCTCGGATTGGGTTACGATGCCGCCCTGGGCGACAAGATCGGAATCACCATTATTGCAACGGGTTTTGAATATAAGGATCCGTTTAAGCGCGCGGAAAAACCAACTGCACCGAAGAAAGAAGAAAAAATTGTGATGCCTCTGCAGATGCCCGTGCTGGAAACAGTGAAGCCAAAAGAAATACCTACCGGCAGCCCAACGGTTTTAGCGACAGCAACGCCCGAAATAATCGTTGCGAAAGTCTCCGTTGCATCCGGCAATCCGCCCCGGGAAATGATGCCCACGCTGGTCGAAAATTTGCCAACGGCGGAGCCGGTTCGTAAAACAGGACCTGCCGTGATGATGCCTGCAAATAATGGTGCACGCATACCCCTGGAAACACCCGTGGGAAAAAAGGTTGTTGAAGAACCAATAAAATGGATACTTTCACAAAAGAATATTCCAACGAGTCCTTCGGGGGGATATCTTACAATACCTTCCAATATTTACGACGACGACCCGGCCGATCCGGAAACGGTCATGGAAGAAATTCCTTTGAAGGATCACATGATCTTAGGTACGACTATTAAAAATTCATTGCCGGAAGAAAATTCTTCCGCAGATATGCAACTCGTATTTAAAGATGACATTCCAGCGGCGGATGTGCCTGGGGCCCATCAAACGCATTCGGTTTTTACGGCCAATCAGCCTGCAGAGGAGCTTGCTTTGCAGGACGAAGCAGAAGGTCTGAGGCGCCGTGCAGCAGAAAGAATAAACAAATTACGGAATTTGTCGTTTAACATGAATGCTGCAGATCCGAACAATGAGTTTGAAACTGTGCCGGCTTACATCCGCCGAAATCTGGAACTCTATAATACAGTAACCAGTGTTGAAAGTTTTTATAGCCAGTACGAAGTGAAAGCAGATAAAAATAGTCCCGGTGAAATCAGTACCATCAATAGTTTTCTCGATGGTAAGAAACCGGATTAATTGCAGACATGGCGACAGTAATCATAACAGGAGGAACGGGATTGGTGGGAAGTGCATTATCCAGATTACTGGTATCGCAGGGCTTCCAAGTAATCATCCTTTCCAGAAATCCAACATCCTATAGAAGTACAATACCCGCTGTTACCTATGCTTCGTGGAATATCGAAGATCAAACGGCGGACGAACAAGCGTTTCGTAAAGCGAGTCATATCATACATCTGGCAGGAGCCAGCGTAGCCGACAAACCCTGGACCGACAAAAGAAAAAAAGAAATTGAAGAGAGCCGAACCAAAAGCAGTGCGCTGCTGGTAAAAATGTTGGGTAGCGTTCCCAATGCGGTTGTTTCCGTTGTGAGCGCTTCGGCTATCGGCTGGTATAAAGAAAATTCTGCCGTTCCGGCGGTTGAAAACGATCCACCTGATACCGGATTTCTTGGTGAAACCTGTCGTTTATGGGAGGATTCTATTTTGCCCGTTTCCTCCATGGGTAAACGTCTCGTGATCCTGCGCACCGGCATCGTATTGAGTAACGAAGGTGGCGCCTTTCCAGCATTCGCAAAACCTGCGAAATATGGTATCGCTGCAATTCTGGGCAATGGAAAACAAACGATCAGCTGGATCCACATCGATGATCTGTGTCGGTTATATATCGACGCCATGCAGAACATTCATTGGGCTGGGGTTTATAATGCCGTAGCGCCGAACCCGGTTACGAACAGAACCTTCACCCTGCACCTAGCAAAAAAAATGAAAGGGAAATTTTTCATTCCCATGCCCGTGCCCTCCTTTGTACTTCGTTTAATGCTCGGAGGACGTAGCGAAGAGATTTTGAAAAGCAGCAATATCAGCGCACAAAAACTAAAACTTGCGGGCTTCCAATTTATTTACCCAACCCTCGATGCCGCTTTACGGCAACTCGTTCCGCGCTGATTAATCTTTCGTGCCGTTTAACAATTTTCCCGCGGGTAACTTTTTATTTATAGGCCTGGCCGTATAAAGAGCCGGTGTTACTTTGCTTGTATCGCCCTGATATACCCAGGTAATATCTTTCACGTATTTATTGAATGCCTTATTCACTTCTGCCACACTTACTTTCTTCAGATCTTCGTTTAACGTGATCGACCGATGCCAGTCGTTAAATAATACTTCGTTGGATGCCAGCGAAGCAGCCTGAGCCGAATTTGTTTCCATCCTATAATAAAAGCCCGTTACGTATATTGTTTTTGAGTCTTTAACTTCATCCGTCATAAACCCTTCCTCATGCGTTTTATTGAGCAGGCTGGTCATAACTTTGATATATTTATCCGGGTTGGTGGTGGTAACCTGTATACTGGTATAAGGTGACAAGCCGCCATTGAAACGGGTTTGCGGGGCATAGGATAAACCGTTGTTTGTTCTGACTTCCAGAAATTGCCGGGCATAAAAAATATTCATGGCAATGAGAAAGGCATCATAATCCGGTGACCCGGGTTGCGGAGCACTGGTGACTCCCTGAATATAATTGGTGGCCAATGCTTTCTTCTGATCTGAAAAAGTATTTTTTGCAGGAACATAACTGTAGCGTGACAGCTTCACCGGCCGGCCGGCCGGAATCGATGCGGTTAACTGGGACACCATTTTTTCAATCATCCCGCGTTCCAATTCTCCCACTATTACAATCACCATTCTGGAGCGGGTCAGGATAGATGCGTAATATGTTTTTGCTTCTTCCGCCGTTAACAGGGATACGGTCGCTTCTTCTCCGCTGGGCGACTTGGCATAGTCTTGTCCTTTGAAAGCGGCTTCCTTTGCCATTTTAGAAATGGCAAAATCTGGCTGAGATGCCTGTGATTTCAGTCCGCTGATCGCATCCTGCTTGATGCGGGCAAATTCGGTCGTATCGAAAAGTGGAATGGTCAGCGCATCAACATATAATGGCCAAACGGAATCAAGGTCACTCTTAATGCAATTCAGGGTTACGGTTGAAAAATCCATGCCGGCCGTTCCGGATATTTCCGCACCCAGTATCTCCAATTTGTTTTTAAAAGAATTTTTATCTTCTTTTTTCGTCCCACATTCTGTAAGTGCCCTGATAGCAAGGTTTTCAATACCCGCTTTGTTGGCCGGATAGTTTTGAACCCCGCCTTTAAAAACGGTTAATATCTCAACAATATCATTACCGCTGGGCTGCACAATCACTTTTACATTATTGACCATCATTTCATAAGCCGGTTTATTTTGGGCAAAGGATGAAAAAATACAAGCCGTAAATAGTCCGGTAACAAAAAGTTTTTTTAAAAAATATTTCTTAAGCATGGTTGCGTTTTTAATATTATAGACCAGGTTTGAAATTCTCAGAGGCACTCAGTTTTTTATTCATGTCCGGGCTGATAACCATGCCGGCTACATAGGGCTTCCCGCTTATATATCTGTTGACGAAACGTTTGATGTCTTCCCTGCTTACATGCTGACAGTTGATCTCATAATCTGTCATATAATCCAGCGACGTACTGCACCAGGAATACGTTACATAGCTGGCGAGGGCAGAAGGTTTTTCATGTTGCCGGATCTCGTTGCGGCGCATTATTTCTTTTGCGTCCTTTAACTGCTGATCGGTAAAATAATCGTCATTGCCCCATTGTTTAATCTGATTTAGTATTTCATCATTGCATTCCCTAAGCTTATTTGGATTTGGCATCATGTTTAACATCACGGGTCCCACATATTTTTCTGTCTGATAAGAAGCAGAAGCAAAGCTTGTTAGCCCTTTATCTACCAATGCCTGCTGCCATTTGGATGAATTCATGCCCAGGATAGTGAAGAATACATCGGCGACCACCGTGCAGGCTGAATCATTCCGTGTATCGGGACCATGCCACCAAAACATCTCAACCGGTGTCTGCGAAATGGGAGATTCCATAACAAAATAATTGGTGGATACCAGCGGCGTGAATTCGGGTATTGGAAATTTTGTTTGCGGATCAAAATCGCTGGCCTTCCAACTCCCAAAAATGGCTTCTGTTTTCGCAAAGGCATCCGCGTGTTTTACGGCTCCGCAAATGACGAGGATAGAATTATTCGGATAGTAATATTTGTTCTTAATGATCATCATTTTTTCAGGCGTAGCCGTATTGATCACTTCATGAATGCCGATCGGATTTTTCCGGGTGATCAGATCTCCCCAGAGTTTTTTCTGACAAGCAAGCCAAAGTTGATTGTCCGGATCACTTTCTGCGCGTTGAAATTCTCCATCCACCACAGGTCGTTCTTTTTTCATATCCTCCGGACGGTAAATCGGAAAACGGATCGCTGCGTTCATGAAATGGAGTCCGGCCGTCAGGCTATCTTTATCAAAGGTGAAAAAATAATTGACGCGTTCATCACCGGTGGTACCGTTCCATATCGCGCCGAGTTCCTGCGTCCGTTTCAGGAATTTTTCCTGATCGGGATATTCCTGATTTGCTTTAAAAAACATATGCTCAAAAAGGTGGGAGAGTCCGCTGAATTCGGGACCTTCCGTATAGGCGCCGTTTTTCACCGCTATTTCAATCGTCGCCAACGGAACTTTATCGTTTTCAATGACCACTACTTCGAGTCCATTGGCCATTTTTTCCCAATAGTAATTCGCCGGTAGCCGGGGTTGCGCAATACCGGCTGATGATACGAATGCCCAGGAAAGAACACAGATAAGTTTTTTCATTATAGAAATTTTAATTCAACAGATAGATTTTAAATCATTTTTATAAGTCAGTTTTCCGAAACCTCCAGCTAATTACAAAAATATAAACCAAAATATATAAAACAGTGAACGAGAAATAAATTGGAATATGTTTTTCCCAGTTGGCGGTGTTTTCGGGTGAAAATATTTTCGGTTTGAAGGGCTGCGGAATCAGGCGGTCCGAAACTTCTTCCGGTAAATAGTCGACCCAGGTGACTTTATATTTATTTCTGCCTAAAGACACCACGAATTGCTCAACGATCATGTATAAGAAAAATATCCCCATAGCCAGTCCGGCCCGGCGGATCAGCATCGCAAATAGTAATGCGATCAGGGAGTAATCGAGCATTTCCACAAAAAAGAAAAGAATATACCGGTACTGCTCCCAGCTCGCATGTGGTTGTGTCGCCGTGCGGGTGATGTATCCAAAAAACAGGCAGGTCAGAATCACCATTCCGGTAACAAACAGGGTTAATAATAATATTTCAAATAGTTTAATATTTATAAAGTGCGACCGACTCCAGCCGTCGATAATATTCTGCCGGTGGGTCCTATAGGTATATTCATTGGTGAATAAAGTAATGATCAGGATCGCTGGCATGAACACGAGGACACCGGCATTGTAGGGAACGGTTCTCCAGACATTCGGAAACGAAAACGGACTTCCCAGAATATTCATTCCGTTTATTTTGGGGAAACTGTTATCTGTGAAATCGTAAATCACATAATTGAATGCGGGGATACACACACAGATTACGGCCATCAAAATCCAAAATGTCCGATAGTTTTTTACCTTCATCCATTCAATCCGCAGTGTGTCCAAAAAATCCTTCATGGTTAATTGCTGACATTATGGGTGAGCTCAATAAATTCTGATTCCAGGCTTTTTTTCCTGACCTGTAAATGATCCAACACGATGCCATTTTCAAAACAATACTGATTCAATTGTTCAGGATGAACGATCGATGCACTCAGATAAACCTCTAAATGATTGTCCGTCGTAATTATTTTTTTTACGCCGGGAAATCCATTTAAAATTGCACGCAGTTTTTCTCTGTCCGGGGCACTCACTTCCAGCCATTCCGCATTACTTAAAATAGTTTGTACTTCGCCCGATTTCAGCAACTGCCCCTGCTGCAGGATCGCCACATGGGTGCACACTTTTTCCACTTCACTGAGTAGGTGACTGGCTAGTATAATTGTTTTTCCCTGTTTGGCCAGATCAATGATCAGCTGTCGGATTTCAGCAATACCGGAAGGGTCCAAGCCGTTGGTCGGTTCATCAAATACCAGCACGGATGGATCGCCGAGCAAACAAGCCGCAATGGCCAGTCGTTGTTTCATGCCCAATGAATAGGTCTGAAATTTCGAGTCTTTTCTTTCATACAATCTGACCAGCTTCAGCACGCGCACAATATCATTCTCCGGTTTGTTTTTTATGGCAGCCGAGATTTCGAGATTGCGTTCCCCGGAAAGATAATGATAGAAGTTCGGTGTTTCCAGCAGGGTGCCGATTTCCCTTCTTTGTTTTTCAGTGGGCCGATTTCCAAACCAACTGTATTCTCCGCCGCTGGCGCGCAGCACATCCATCACAATACCCAGCAAAGTGGTTTTGCCGCTTCCATTGGGACCGAGAATGCCAAATACAGAACCGCCGGGTATGTCGAATGTGACGCCTTTCAGCGCCTGAATGCGGCCGTAGGATTTGCTGATATTTTTTACCGAAAGAATTGACGACATAGACAGGAGATAAAAATAACAAATTAAAACGCCCTATTACCCACTATGTTAGAGGTAGCTGTTTATCGTGATAAACGCTCGAAAAATCACCCAGAACGGCAAATCCCCCGGCATTCCAACTCAATTTATGCAAGCGAAGCTGATCAATATCGGATAGTAATACTTTTCTCGTATAAGGGTTTATTGTACCGCCGGCCTGCAGGGGTTCTGCGTTGGGATCGTATTGATAAAACGGATCGCAGACCGTTCCCCTGGGATACATAATCCCGGGTTGTCCCTGACCGCGAATGTCCAGATTCGCCGGGTGATCCAGACCGATGGTATGTCCGTATTCATGGGCAGCGGTTGTCGAATTGTGCATCAGATTATCCAGTTTGAAATAACCGGTATTACACTGGATGCCATCCACAAAGGAAACATGAAGGGGTGAAATTTCTTCAATCCGGAAATAATTATTTCTGGGATTGGTATTAAACCAAACCGCTTCGGGTACCAGATTTCCGGAATAAAAGCCCCGGATAACAAATTCAATCCGCTGCGGTCTATGTTTAATTTGAACGAAGGCTTCGGGCTGATTCCAGTGATTGGCAATGTCAACCGCGATGGTTTCAGCAAGCTCCTGAGAGGCCGCACCGCCGTAAAAATAAAAATCGGAATGGATCCGGATCAGTGATTCTTGCTTTCTCCATTCTACTTCTCCCATAAAAAGGTTCTTTCAAAAGAAACGTCAATGCAGTATTTCGCCGAGTTTACCGGCCAGCTCTTCTCCGCTTAAACCTTTGGCAACAATGATTCCGTTTTTATCTATCAGGTAATTCATGGGAATGGCTTTTACCCCGTACAGTGCGGCGACATCTGCTTTCCAGCCTTTTAAATCCGAAACCTGCGTCCAGTTCAGTCCATCTTTTTTGATCGCAAGCAACCAATCGGCGCGGGTATCGTCCAGCGATACACCCAGAATATCAAATCCTTTATCATGATACTGATGATATGCTTTTACAACATTCGGATTTTC
>JAYWCS010000320.1:0-5795 GCA_043780315.1 Bacteroidota bacterium
CAAGCACAATCCGGATGGCACAGATCGGGAAAAAGCAGATATTCTTTTCCGTTTTGTTCAGTATGTGGAACGACAGGTCGTGCTTTTTGATGCCTTGGAAGATTCCGCTTTTACGATGGTTAACGATATGGGCGGCCCTGGTTCGCTCAAGCAACTTTCATCCGAAGTAATTCAATATGATAAAGAAAAAGAGTTAAAGGAAAAACTCAGCGACTATGCCGTACGGCTAGTGTTAACAGCCCATCCGACACAGTTTTATCCCGGTCCGGTATTGGGCATCATCAACGATTTGTCGCGGGCCGTCATAGAAAATAATGCGGCGGAGATCAATACGTTTATGCAACAGCTGGGCAAAACGCCTTTTCTGAAGAAACAAAAACCCACTCCCTACGATGAAGCGGTGAGCCTTATCTGGTACCTGGAAAATATATTTTATCATGCGGCCGGGAAAATTTTATCTTCTTTAAAATCTCAATTTCCCCATGCCGTCAGTGATCAGAATCCCGTGATTCAGATGGGCTTCTGGCCCGGCGGTGACCGGGATGGTAATCCTTTTGTAAAATCGGATACCACGGTGAAAGTGGCAGAATCTTTACGCACCGGATTATTGCGTTGTTATTATTTTGATGTTCGTCGCTTAAAACGCCGGCTGACATTTAAGGAAGTTGATTTGATTATTGCGGACTGGGAAGAGCGTTTGTATCAGGAACTGTTCAATCCAAATCCGAAGGTTCCCTTTCATGTAAACGACATGCTGAAATCGATGTTGAAAATCCGTGAAGTCCTGATCTATCAGAACAACAGTTTATTTCTGAATCTGGTAGAAAATTTCATCAGTAAGATCCGGATTTTCGGTCTGCATTTCGCCACCCTCGACATCCGGCAGGAGAGCTCGGCGCATGAAAGAGTTTTAAAAATAATAAATGAAAAGGCCGGCATATTTCCTGACAACTACGATACGCTGAACGAAGCAGGAAAAATGAAAATCCTGGCGCAAATGAAATCCCTTCCAAAAACATCTTTTGGAGATGAGTTGGCTGATGATACAATAGAAAGTATCCGTGCAGTAAAAATCATTCAGGAAAAAAATGGTGAGGCGGGCTGCAACCGGTACATTATCAGTCAGTGTAATACGGCGCGAAACGTCATGGAAGTGTATGCTTTTTTTCTATTGGGCGGATGGAAAAAAGACTCGATGTCGGTGGATATTGTACCCTTATTTGAAACCGTTGCGGACCTGCAGCAGGCGGCAGCGATCATGACCACCCTGTATACGATGCCCGAATACCGGGCCCATTTAAAAAGAAGGAATGAAACCCAGACCATCATGGTCGGTTTTTCAGATGGCACCAAAGACGGTGGTTACCTGATGGCTAACTGGGGAATTTATAAAGCGAAGGAAGAACTCACGCGGATTTCCCAGAATTACGGGGTGCATGTTGTCTTTTTCGATGGCCGGGGCGGACCCCCTGCCCGCGGGGGTGGTAAAACACATAAGTTTTATGCTTCCTTGGGGAAAAATATCGCCAATAAGGAGATTCAGCTAACGATCCAGGGTCAAACGGTCAGTTCCAACTTCGGAACGGTGGATTCGGCCCAATATAATATTGAGCAGCTGGTCCATGCCGGTATCGCGAATGATCTGTTTTCTGCCCGTAAAGTAACGCTCTCGGAGGAAGAAGAAGCACTGCTGACGGAGATGGCAGAATCCAGTCTGCTGGCCTATGCTGCCTTGCGTGACCACGACCAGTTTACCAATTACCTCAGCGAAGTTAGTCCGCTGCAGTTTTACGGCGAAACCAATATTGGCAGTCGCCCCACGAAAAGAAAAAACTCGGGAAAACTCGAACTCAAGGACCTCCGGGCCATTCCGTTTGTAGGTGCATTCAGTCAGTTAAAACAAAATGTGACCGGTTATTACGGGGTCGGATCGGCATTACAGGAGATGGAAAAAAGAGGGAAATGGAAACAGGTAAAGAATTTATACAATCATTCGCCCTATTTCAAAACCCTGCTCGACAACAGTGAGATGGCCATGAAAAAATGTTTTTTTCCTTTGACGGAGACCTTTTCAAAACACCCGCAGTTTGGAATCATCTGGCGGATGATCTTTAATGAATACGAGCTATCCAGGCAATACATCTTCAAACTATCTGGCAAACAAGAACTTATGTCCGATTACCCCATTGAACAGCTGTCTATACAGATGCGGGAAAGAATCGTACTTCCCCTCAGCACCATACAGCAATATGCGATTATGAAGTTCCGGGAAGCGGAACGATCCGGTAACGCGATGAAGAAGATTTATGAAAAACTCATTATCCGTTGCTCGTTTGGGATCATTAATGCAGCCCGCAATTCAGCCTGACTCGACCGGGCGGTTCCTTGTGGTACATATATTGCAGATTTCGTATGGCTAAATAACAGGCGATTCGGGATCGTTTATAACTTAATTCCGGTATTTTCGTACGGTACGAGTTGGCCATCCGGCAACAATCCGCTAATAATTCACGAAAATCCGAACCCCCATTCACCCGGGAGGAGCACATTAACCACCAACTAACAGAAATGTTTTTGTAATTAACAATTGCGTGATGATTAGACGACTTTTTGGAAATCTGTATTTTCTAACATTCCTCAACGGATTTTTACTGGCTTCGCTGGTGTATTTCAATATGGAAGCAAGTTATGAAAATGAACTTTTTCAGGCAATCCATTCTAATATCAGCAGTAAAATCAATCTCGAAGATTCTCAGGATTCTGTGTTAGTCAAAGTGATGCATGAAAGTCATAACCTCATGATCAACCGGGGTTCTGTATTTGAAGGAAAGGAATTCATGGGATTTAAATCAGATATCCTGGAACCCACCTCGATCGACCTGATGACGGCCAGAGGTGCCTGTGGCAGTTTCTCGATGGTACTCGCGCGGATTCTGCAGGGATACCATTTCCCGGTCAGGATTGCGCAGATGAAAGCCAACGGCCAGTTTGCCGCGCATAATATCGTGGAAGCACAAACCGCTCATGGATGGGCCGTGCTGGATCCCCTGTTTGATGTCTATTTTATAAATCCAAAACACAAACTGGCGAGCTTCGATGATGTAAAAAACGACTGGAGCTACTATAAAAATCAATTGCCGAAAAATTACGATTTGAATTATCAGTACGATGATGTGCGTTATTCAAACTGGAATAAAATACCGTTTGTGATGCCTGCCATGAAAAAAATGCTGGATTTTACCATGGGTAAAAAGCAGGCGGACATGATTTCCCTCCGGGTTTATTTCCTGAAGAAATATAATTTATGCTTTAATATCCTGCTGATCTTCTCCTTCCTGATTTTCTCCTATACCCTCGTCCGGCTGATCAAAGCAAAAGTATTCCCACAAAAAAATATCCCGGTTACCTTTTCGAACGTTTATAAATATGTTCGCCTGCGCTATTTAGATAAAGGCTTTCCGAACCACGGTCAGGCTTAATACCCTCTCTGCCCGACAGCGGTCATCATTAAAGCTTTCCCACATATCCACATTTCAGGGGCTTTCCCTAGATGATTCCCTGCACATCCTTTCACATTATTTATATTTGAATTCTTAAACGATATGGATGCTTAAAGTGGGTGTTTTTGGAACCGGTCATCTGGGTAAATTTCATTTAAATAACTGGAAGAAGATTCAGGATGCAGAAATCGTCGGTTTTTACGATCCGAATGATGAAACAGCGGCAGAAGTGGCGGAAAAATATCAGATTAAGAGATTTTTTGATCCGGGAGAATTATTGGATCAGTGCGATGCGGCAGATATTATTGCACCCACCCCGGCCCACTTTAAATTATGTGAACAGGCCATCCGCAAGGGGAAACATGTTTTCGTCGAAAAACCGCTGGCCAACGACATGGAAGAAGCCAGAACGCTGATCAAACTGGTGAAAGAATCGAATATCAAATTGCAGGTGGGGCATGTGGAAAGATTTAATCCGGCCTTTCTGGCCCTTGCGGGTATGCCTTTACAGCCGATGTTTATTGAGGTGCATCGGCTCGCAGAATTCAACCCCCGCGGTACCGAAGTGAGTGTGATACTGGACCTGATGATTCATGACATTGATATTATTCTGCATATCGTTAAAAGCGAAGTCAAAAATATTTATTCCAGCGGTGTGGCCGTAATGACTGAAACACCCGATATCGCAAACGTTCGCATCGAATTCAATAACGGCTGTGTAGCGAACCTGACGTCGAGTCGTATTTCCATGAAAAAAATGCGAAAGATGCGCATCTTCCAGAAAGACGCATATATCGGGGTGGATTTTCTAAATAAAACAGCCGAGATCATCAGTTTAAATCAAACAGATACCGGAGATGGGTTTTCGTTCGACATCGAAACCCGTAACGGGATTAAATCGATTTCCGTCCGTAATCCGGAAGTGCCCGACATCAACGCCATCCGGATGGAATTGGAGAAATTTACGGAGTCAGTGCTGCAAAATAAACCGACGCTCGTTTCTGAGCTGGATGGTTACCGGGCGATGGATGTTGCCCACCAGATTCTCCAGAAAATAAAATACAATTCAATCAACAGCTGATACATGGTGCAACCGGGAAGAAAGATCCATATTACCTGGTATATGCTGAACGACTTTATATCAGCTATACTCTCCTGGTTCGTCCTCTATTTTACCCGTCGTTTGTTGTTGTCGGAAAGAATTTGGACCGACGGTACCCTTTACCTGAATAACCGGTTCTGGCTCGGTCTGGCATTTATTCCCGCAGGCTGGATCATTTTTTATACTCTCATCGGAACCTATCATTCGCTTTATAAAAAATCACGTCTCAACGAATTTTCATCAACCGCACTGGCCAGTCTGATTGGTTGCACAATTTTATTTTTCGCGATTGTAATCAATGATCCGCAAACCGATTATCGTTATTATTATAAGGCCTATTTTACTTTTTTGATCATGCATTTTCTGATTACCTGGATCGGCCGTTGGATCATTCTTTCGCTTTCTAAAATTCAAATTCGGAAAGGTCAAATCGTATTCAACTGTTTGCTGATCGGATCCGGATCGGTTGGATTAAAAACGTATAAAAACAGTATCGACGGATTACGGGCAAATGGTTACCGGTATTTGGGCTATATGCAACCCAACACGCTGCGCGAAAAAAATCATATTCCCCTCACACTATTTGGACATACCGATCAGCTTGAAAAAATCATTGATCAGGAAAATATCGAGCTGGTGGTGGTCGCCATGGAAAGAAACGAAGAATCGGATGCAGAAAAAATTGTTCAGCGTCTGAGTGAAAAAGACGTGGCAATTAAAATCATTCCGGATATGATGGATATCCTATCCGGCTCCGTAAAAACAAGCAACCTCTTTGGAGCGCTGCTGATTGATATCCATACCGGCCTGATGCCCGAATGGCAATTACATATCAAACGACTGGTAGACGTATTATTTTCAGCGGTTTCGTTAATCGTCCTCTCCCCGCTCCTCCTGTATGCCGCCATCCGAGTCAAATTTGGTTCTGCCGGTCCGGTGTTTTATTCTCAGGAAAGGGTTGGTTATAAAGGAAAGAAATTCAGTATTCACAAGTTTCGCTCGATGATTCATCACGCGGAAAAACAAGGTCCGGCATTATCTTCTGAAAACGACAACCGCATTACCAACTGGGGAAAAACCATGCGGAAATGGCGCATCGATGAACTTCCGCAATTGATCAATGTGCTTCGGGGTGAGATGAGTCTCGTCGGACCGCGACCGGAAAGATTATTTTATATCGATCTCATTCTGCA
>JAYWCS010000321.1:0-12676 GCA_043780315.1 Bacteroidota bacterium
AAGCCTGGTCGTGCAGATAGCGGACCACTTCTCCGTCCGATGATTCAAATTTGAGTTTATTTCTATTTGCATTAGCGAAAAGGGGAGCTAGTTTGCTGCCCGGATTGATTTCTTTGAAAGCCTGCGAAAAGAGGTTGATATAGTTGGCGCCTCCATTGGTTAATTTTTTCTGATCGGCCAGCTGGATAGCTTTCAGCAGATTGGCATCCCGGGAATTATTCGCTAGACCCTTGATCAGGCCCTCGAGTTCAATGTCCAGGGTTACATTGATGCCGCCCTGCAGATCGAGGCCGAGCAGGAGTTCGCTCTCTTTTGATTTTTGATAGGTCGTTCCCCACCAGGTGATTTTGGTTTCTTTGGTACTATCCAACAGTTTCTGCAGACGACCGCGAACCAGCTGGCTCAGACTGTCCTTATACAACACCTGCGTTGCTTTACCCGCCGGATACTTACTTTCCGCAGGCGGAAAATTATTTTTCACATAACGTTCGGCCTTTTGGGCCATCGCAGATTCATGTTTATTTACAAACCAGGTAAAAGACAGTTGGTAAAGGGAAATCACAATCAGTAAGCCTGCAAATATGCTAACCAGCGCTCTCATTGATTTTCAGTTTTTATTAGGGCGGCAAAGATAGGTTTTCCGGATGAATACTAAAATGTTAAGACGCTGATTTATAAGCCTTGATTTACTACTTTCATGCATTCAAAAAGGAAAAAACCACCCAATCCGCGCGAATTCATGATTTTGAACAAGCTCAACACCCGTTTCTCTCTTCACCCGGTATGGCTGCTCAACGGGATTTTGTTGGCCATTTGCGTGTTTTCCTGTAATAAAACCGCTAATATTAACGCGAACAAGTCCTTTATGGCGGTAACCCATGTTGCTTATGGCGAGGTACCCCTATTGGTTTCATTCGAATCCCAGAACCTGTTTCAATCCCCGCTGCCCTTCGGGCAAACTTCCGGCTACAACGATAATCCATACGACACCACCACCACGGGCGTGCGCAATCTGGCTCTGCTGGATGGGACCAAAGTCTTATTACAGGGGAATACGGCCCTTCAACAGGGCGGCCATTTTAGTATGTTTATTTATGATACGCTGGACAAGAATTCGCTTGCCGTATTAATTTTGCAGGACAATCAGGGGAACCGGACGGATACCTTCACGTACATCCGTTTTTTAAATTTTGCACCCGCGAGCAAACTGGATTTTTTGCTCACCCGAACCATCGACACCGTTTTAAGCAGCGTGGGTGTGGACAGCCTGATCATCGATAGCATACACACCGGCTATAAGTTATTTGTCGGTAACAATGTGAACCCCAACAACTATCCGTTTCAACTCACCCATATCGGATACTATAAAGCCCAGGTATCTCCCAACGACACGACTTATTTTACGCTGGATTCACTGCACGTGGACAGCCTGAAGATTTACAATGTTTACCTGCAGGGCTTTTTGGGTGATTCTACCAGTATCAACAAATTACAATTGAAGTCGTTTCCACTGAATTAAATTTTTTCGGCATCAGGCCCGTAGCATTCCCTTTTTCCGGGTAACTTTACGGCCGAATTAATCGCAATAAATCATTATGAAACTATCTTCGATCTTAGCTCGATTCAGTGAACCGGAAACATTGAAAATGGCCAAACTCGGTCGTGAACTCCGCTCAC
This sequence comes from Bacteroidota bacterium, assembly GCA_043780315.1. GTDB lineage: Bacteria > Bacteroidota > Bacteroidia > Chitinophagales > Chitinophagaceae > Puia. The sequence continues at coordinate 1,678 of JAYWCS010000321.1, forward strand.
AGGGCATCGATATTATTGACCTGAGTTTAGGGGAACCCGATTTTGATACACCCGAACATATCAAAGAGGCAGCAAAAAAAGCCATTGACGATAACTGGAGTCATTATACACCCGTTCCGGGCTACCTCGACCTGCGTCAGGCGATTTGCGAAAAATTAAAAAGAGATAATAATCTGGATTATAAACCGGAGGAAATTGTTGCCTCCACCGGCGCGAAACAAAGTCTGGCCAACGCCCTGCTGGCATTGGTGGATGACGGAGAAGAAGTAATCATCCCCACACCGTATTGGGTAACCTATTCTGAATTGGTGAAAATTGCACGCGGTAAAGTGGTGGAAGTGCATACCTCGCTCGAATCAGGGTTCAAAATAACAGCCGCGCAACTTGAAGCCGCGATCACGCCGAAAACAAAAGTTTTTTTATTTTCATCACCCTGTAATCCCTCCGGTGCGGTCTATAGCCGGGAAGAACTGGCAGCACTGGCTGTTGTATTCAGGAAATATCCGGAAGTAGTTATTATTTCCGATGAAATATATGAGTATATAAATTACGTGGCTAAACACGAAAGCATTGCGCAGTTCGATGATCTGAAAAACCGCATTGTGATCGTAAACGGTTTAAGCAAAGGGTTTGCGATGACAGGCTGGAGACTGGGATACATCGCTGCTCCGGTTGAAATTGCCAAGGCCTGCGAAAAATTGCAGGGGCAGTTCACCAGTGCCACCAATTCCATTACGCAGAAAGCAGCGGTCGTGGCATTGACGACGGACTTAAAACCGAGTTTTGAAATGGTGAAAGAGTTTACCCGCCGCAGAGAAAAAACCATGGAACTGGTGAATCAGTTGCCCGGATTTAAAACGTACAAGCCCGAAGGTGCTTTTTATATTTTCCCCGACATCTCCTATTATTTTGGAAAAAAAGACGGTGAAAATCTGATTCGTAACTCGAACGACCTGTGTATGTATTTACTCAATACAGCCCATGTGTCTTCGGTGATGGGCGATGCTTTCGGTGAGCCGAATTGCATTCGTTTTTCTTTTGCAAACAGTATGGGCAATATTGAAAAAGCCTGGGCAAGAATTAAAGAGGCACTCGCGAAGCTAAAATGATTCAGCACGTTTTCATTTCGTGTGGTGAACCAGTGTTTCATGTATGGCAATCACCTGGGGTAACAGCGGTTGTACTCCATCATTGACGACAACAAAATCACAACGGCTCATTTTTTCCTGTTCATCCATCTGCTGATGCATGCGCTGTAAAACATTTTCTGTTGTTGTGTGATCTCGCTCGATAACGCGTTGCAGCCGCAGGGATTCAGGAGCCGTTACACCGATTATATAGGCAAAGAATTTATCGAGTCCGCCCTCGAAAATCAGAGCCGCTTCTTTCACCGCATAGCGCGTTTTCTGCTTTTGCATCCAGGCATCTGCATCGCGTATCGTTACCGGATGCACCATTTTATTGAGTATTTCCAGCTGATCCGGATGCCCAAATACCATTGACGCCAGCAGGCTGCGGTCCAGCGATCCATTTTTATATATCGCGCTGCCGAACGCTTCAATAATATGCTGTTTTAATTCAGGATCCTTGTTCATCAGTTCTTTCGCTGCCGTGTCTGCGTAATACACGGGTATACCCAGCACTTCAAAGATCTGCGCCACCGTTGTTTTTCCGGAACCGATACCCCCTGTTAATCCAATTTTAAGCATACTTCTACTATCAAAAAAAGAAGGCTTCTGATGTCAGAAGCCTTCAAAAGATAAAAAATTATTTTTTATCAGCGACGACTACTGCCGCCTTATTGATATTCTGCGTCCATTCGATCGAGATGGCGCTTTTTTCTATTTTCATGTAACTGCCCGGACTGGTTTCCAGCATCAGGGTGCCGTCTTCATTCACCTTGTTCACGGTTCCGTGAATGCCGGCGATGGTCACGATCTTATCACCTTTCTGCATATTTTGCTGAAATAGTTTAGCTTGTTTTGCTTTTTTTGCCTGCGGACGGATCATGAATAACCAGAACACCAGGATCATTCCACCTAAAAGTAATAGTTGCAAACTTCCGCCACCGGGGGCCGCCTGTAATAAAATAACTGAATGACTCATTGTATTGTTTTTATTTGGACTCTTTAATTTATAATTTTCTCTTGTTCACTACCACACTGAAATTCACTTCATTACTTTGTGAACCCCGGGTATTGGCATATACATATAGCTTTTTATGATTGATTCCCACCCTTCCCTCACTATTGAAGGAAGCCTTGATTTCGCCTTCTTTTCCCGGCAGAATAGGCGCTTCCGGCTGTTCGGCAACGGTACATCCACAACTCGGTTGTACACGTTCAATGATCAGCGGCCTGGTTCCTGAATTCAAAAAACGAAAGACAATCTCCAGTTTTTTTCCTTCCGGTATCGTTCCGAAATCACGGGTGGTGGAGTCCAGCCAGGTAATGTTGGTGAACAGGCTGCTGTCTTTCGGAATTTTCATACCCGCCGATACAGGTTTAATCGTACTGTTCTCCTGGCAGGAAAGTGCTAAACAGGCAATGAAACTAACTAAAACCAGCGCGCGCATCAGGTAATATTTTTGCAAACCTATGTAAAAAAGAATTTATGAGTCAGGAAGGCTTAAAATTCACTTTATGCATCTTGTTTTCAGTCACTAGGTCTTTGTGGATACTATCGAGAATGCCATTGACAAATTGTCCGCTGAGTGGCGTACTATAATCCTTGGCCAGATCGATATATTCATTGATGGTTACTTTGGGTGGAATCGTTTCAAAATATAGAAATTCACAAACACCCATCTGCATAAAAATCATATCCAGCGTCGCAATCCGGTCGGCATCCCAGTTCTTTAATTTCGGTCGGATCATGTCCATCGTCACTTCTCTTTTTTCAAGGACTGCCGTGAGCAGATCGCGGGCGAAAGCGGCTTTATCCGGACTGATAATTTCTTCAAAATTAAAGGCGGTTGTTTTATTCAGGTACCCGCTCACCAGTTTCTCCATCATTTCAGCATCGTCGCTCCAGTTGGGAAACATTTCTTCCAGATGCGATTCAAACGCATCGTGTGCGAGCATGAAATCATTGAAAATATATTCGAGGATTTCCTTCTCCGGTTTTTTATCCCGGCTGTTTTCAGAGATATAATTTTTATATTCTTCCGAGTCGCGCAGTTCGAGATATAATTTTCTCACCAGTTCATTGCTCTCGATCAGCTCTGGCTTCTCTTTCTTCAGCATTTTCTGATAAGATTCCTGTTCCAGCATTTTCCAAAGAAGCTGGTTACCTGCCAATTTCGTATTTACGTTTTTATCCAGCTCAGTGGGAAGATGTTTGGATGAACGGCGTAAGGAATCAGTTTCGGCATAACGTGCCAGTTCCGTCAGAAAATAAATCAGATATATAAACAGTTGCCGCGTATGATCAAAATGCTTTTGCAAGATCCTTTGCGCATCTCCCGTCTTTTGATTGTCCTGTGCCTCCAGGGAGTACAGGGTTTGCATTATCTTAACCCTGATATTTCGTCTCGTGATCATGTAGTAAGAACTTTGCTTATTTGCGTGGGCGAAGATAAGGAATCGCCAGTTTCTTTTTCAAAGTATTCCATACGGGCAGCACATCAGGAGATAATTTTAACAGAAGGGTTCCGCTGCCATAAAATATAATAAAAAAGAAACTTCGCAGGGCCATCGCCGCGAATCCATGGATATGACTAAGTAATAGATAACTGAGCCAGTAACCGCAAACGGCGAGTAAAAGTGTTAAGCCGGTTTTTGCATTGAATGGCTGCATATTAAATTTTCGGAAAAGAAATACATAGCGTATCGCGTTATAAATTGTATAGGAAATCAGGGTAGCGATGGCCGGCCCGACCACGCCGAGTTTTTTTGCCAGTATATAATTCAGGGGCAGCGTTATGGCCAGTAAAATAATGCCGGTGACAAATTCAAAACGCCAGAGCGTACTCGTTCCGATGATTTGCGAATTTACTCCGGTACCCATATCGATAATGCGCCACAAACCAAGGAATAAAAAAACAGGTTTGGCTTGTTCATAGGCGGGCTGGAGATGGAAATTTTTCACGCCATCCATAAAATTCAACCAGATCAAAACAAAAATACCGCAGGCGAAGATTAGCTGGTTGATAGAGGAACGCTGATAGATGCGACGGATTTTTTCATAGTCTTTATCTTTCCAGGCCCTCGATAAATGCGCCAGCGAAGCTGCGATAATTCCCCGTTGTGGCGCCTGAATCAAACTGGCGATATTCTGCGCAAGTGCAAAGATACCCGCCCAGGCCAATCCATTCGGTATCACCGCTGCGATCACAATGCTGTCAAATACAAAGGCGATATTCTGAATCAATCCCCCGCTCCAGATAAAAGAACATAGTACCAGAATCTTTTTAAAGAATTTTTTTGTAACGCGACTGACACGCAGTGTAAGGTGGATCTCTCCGGAACGAATCAAAATACTCAATAATATCAGCGCCAGTAAAATATAAGTAAAAGAAAATATCTTGATAAACACATCGAAGTCACGGATGAAGTGTAAGAATAATAACATAGCCAGCACGGAAGTTATCAACCGGAAAAACATTTCGCGCAGGAAGCTGGTGAGGACCGATTTTTTTAATTGCCAGGCATAGGCCTCCAGCAAACTGTACATGGTTAAACCAAATCCCAGAGGGAACACCCAGGCATAATATTTTACAAATTCAGGAGAGTTGGCGCTGAATTTTCTGACAACCAGATCTTTGAATATGTATCCGGCTGCCATGACCATGATAAAACCAAACAGGGAGGTGATGAAGGCCCATCCCATCATATCATTTTCTTTCACTTTGAGATTATCCTGGTAGTAAGGATAGAATTTGTAGATATAGGCCTGCATTCCCAGATTGGCGAACGAATTGATGATATTCGCCATAGCCATAAACGTGCCATAGAGGCCATATTCAGCCGGTGCAAAACCACCTTTACGGGTAAAAAAATACGTATTTAAAAACCCGAGTGCAAAGCCGAGGTAAATAATACCGGATGAAAGAATGCTTTGCCGCCGAATGGTGCTCATAGCAAAAAATGTTGCGCTGCAAAGATGAAGGTTTTGGATCAAATGATCCGGCTACGAATTCTCCCTGCTTTCTTTTTGACCGACGTAAAAATTTTCATCGATGATGAGGATGGGATGTTCCTGTTTATTAACCCGTTCTTTTTTCCATTCGATGGTTGGTTTGAGCCAGTGTACGCCGCTGCAATCAACCTTTACAGGCATATTAAAATCCCGGTTGCAATGGATCCACCGGTAGCGCAGGGTTGATCCGTCAATGTTATATTCCAATACGGGAACCTCTGCAGCGCGGAGATATTGATTGAAGACCGGCGTAAAATCGATTCCGGATACTTTGTTAATATATTGCTGTATCTGCAGTGCTGTAACGGTCTGGTGGTAAAATTGCCGATTTAATCCTCGCATCACCTTACGAAAAATCTCTTCGTTGTGAATGACCTGCCGGATCATGTGAATCATATTGGCACCTTTATAATATTCATCCGTTCCTTCCGGACTTTTATTCACCCCGTAATGTTGTATGATCGGATATTGATTTTCAATCAGCTTTCGAAGCCCGATACAATAGGCATCGCCCGCTTGCTTACCAAAATAAAATCCGGTATACAGGGTTTCACTATAATCGGTAAAGGCTTCATGGATCCATTCATCGGCAATGTCTTTGCAACTGACATTGTTCCCAAACCACTCATGGCCGCTTTCGTGCACTATAATATAATCCCATTTTAAACCCCAGCCGGTTTGGGACAGATCCATTCCCTTGTACCCCTGTTTAAATCGATTTCCATAGGCGATATTGCTCTGGTGCTCCATTCCCAGGTAGGGTGCCTGAACCAGTTTGTAACTGTCCTCATAAAAAGGATAAGGTCCAAACCAGTATTCAAAACAACTCAGCATGGAATCGACGACGCTGAAATGCTTTTTTGCTATTTTCAAATCTACATCTAATACCCAGTAGCTGCAGTCGAGATTCCCTTTTTGTCCGTTGAAATTGGCATGCCAGTTTACGTATTTACCAATGTATGGAATGAGGTTATAATTGTTGATTGGATTCAGTACGGCCCATTTCCAGGTTGTTTTTCCGCTACCGGATTTTATTTTGCTAACCAGCCGGCCATTGGCAACGGCAGTTAAACTATCGGGAACGGTAATCGAGACACTGGCGCCGCTATCGGGTTCATCGCCGAGATAATCTTTACAGGGATACCATACGCTGGCGCCAATTTCTTCACAGGCCACGCTCATCCACGGACGGCCCAGTGTGTCTTTGCCGAATACAAATCCACCATCCCAAGGCGGCTGCTTCGCGATCCGGGGGTGACCATGATAATACACGGTTAGTTTTACCTGACAGTTCAAACAGGGCTTCTGAGGGCCGTTTTTGGGAAGGTTCACGTGAAACGCATTCCCCTCGCGTTGAAAAGCAAGATGCCCACCGTTTTGCACGATACTGTCTATTTCCAGCGGAACCTGCAGATCAATCTGCATTTTATCCATTCCGGAGTCTATATAGGTAATCGTATTCTTTCCCTCGATGGATTTGTTTTCGTAGTCGGGGGTGAAAGAAATGTCATACCGTAATACATCATAAGCGCGTTCTGCATTCATAGAACCCCGCAGGCTGTCTGCGCGCGTAAACACCGGCGCGGGTTCAACGGTTTGTGCCCTGGCCGGGAAAAAAAACAGGTTGCAAAGCCCAAATAACAGATAAATCGTTTTCGCCTGTTGAATCATATTCGCGATTTTCGTGTCGGGATGAATTTATTATCATACAAAGGAACGGGCTTTATTTTTATTTTGCTAACCGGTTGTACGATCGTTGCCTGTCACGCGGTTTCGACATCGGTTAAAAAAACTTTTCGTTATAACGAGCCCACCGGCATCGCCAGTCTGGACCCGGCTTTCGCAAAGAATCAATCCATTATCTGGCCGGTACACCAGATCTACAATACACTCGTACAAACCGATACCCGATTAAATATCGTTCCCTCCCTGGCTTCTGGCTGGGATATCTCGAACGATAAAAAAACATATCGGTTTCATTTGCGTCGCGATGTTTTTTTTCAAGACAATGCTGTTTTTCCCGGGGGGCGCGGAAGGCAGCTGATTGCCAGTGATATCGTATACAGCCTATCCCGTATCATCGATAAAAATACGGCCAGTCCCGGTGCCTGGATTTTTAATGATCGTATTTCAGGTGCCGATGCCTTTCGGGCCCTGGATGATTCTACTTTTGAACTTCATTTGCTCACCGCTTTTCATCCAATACTGGGTTTGCTCAGCATGCAGTATTGCTCGGCGGTGCCTCATGAAATGGTGGAAAAATTTGGTAAAGATTTTCGTAGTCATCCCTGCGGTACCGGTCCGTTTCAATTCAAAAGCTGGGAAGAAGGGCAGGACCTGATTATGATAAAAAATGAAAACTATTTTGAAAAAGATAGTGCCGGCGTCAGGCTTCCTTATCTGGATGCCATCAAAATCAGTTTTTTCGACAACCGCGCTACGGAGTTTCTATTACTGCAACAGGGAAGATTGGATTTCATGAACGATGTGGACCCTTCATTCAAAGATGAAGTGTTGAATAAAAAAGGGGAGCTAAAAAAGGATTGGGTAGGCCGCATTGTTCTTTCGAAAAGCCCGTATCTCAATACCGAATACCTGGGTATTCTCCTCGACAGCAGTCTGCCGCAGGTAAAGATTTCGCCTCTCCGTTTATTGAAAATCAGACAGGCGGTCAACTATGGCTTTGACAGAAGAAAAATGCTGATGTATCTGCGCAATTCGATCGGAACCCCGGCGGAAAGTGGTTTCATTCCACCGGGGCTACCCAGTTTTGATTCTGCGCTGGTTCGTGGATATCATTACGATCCTGTCCGGTCGCGTGAACTGTTGCGGGAGGCAGGATTCCCGGAAGGGGCCGGACTGCCTTTGATCACACTGAAAACAATTGATAACTATGCCGACCTCGCCGGATTTATCAGCAGGCAACTCGAGGACATTGGTTTGAAAGTGCAGGTAGATATTACGCAGAAGAGTTTGTTGCTGGAAGAAGTTGCTAAATCGCAGGCAACGTTTTTCCGGGGCAGCTGGATTGCAGATTATCCGGATGCGGAAAATTATCTGAGTGTTTTTTATTCTGAGAATCCGGCGCCACCTAATTATACCCGGTATAAAAATCCCTTGTTCGATCAATGGTACAGACAGTCGCTTGTCGAGAATAATGACTCGCTTCGATATGTTTTGTATCGAAAGATGGACGGGCTCATGATCGGCGATGCGCCGGTTGTACCATTATGGTATGATCAGGTGATTCACCTGGTAAACCCGGCGGTCAGCGGGTTTGAGGCCAATGGATTAAATCTGCTGGAACTCCGCCATACGCAGATCCGATAATCTGCGCTTATAAAGGAGGCGGCAGCTTATCTTTACGCGATCTATTGAAAGCGGATCGTATAAAGTTTCATATGACGGAAAACCAGATTAAACAGCTGCAGCAAACTGCTGATTTTATAAAAAATCAATATCCTCATTTACCGGCGATCGGAATTGTATTAGGCAGTGGGATCGGAAATTTTTCCAGCGAAATTGATATTGAATTTCAACTCGATTATGCATGCATTCCGGATTTTCCGGTTTCCACTGTAGAAGGTCATAGCGGACAACTTATTTTCGGCACACTGGAAGGGAAAAGGGTCGTAGCGATGGCCGGCCGTTTTCATTTTTATGAAGGATATTCAGTAGATCAGGTGGTATTTCCCGTCCGACTCATGAAATTTCTCGGGGTACAAACGCTCTTCCTTTCCAATGCGGCCGGGGGCATGAATGCTGAATTTAAAGTGGGCGACCTGATGATCATCACCGATCATATCAGTTTTTTTACGGTCAATCCGTTAATTGGTCCAAACGCAGAAGTTTACGGACCTCGTTTCCCCGATATGAGTGAACCATACAAAAAAACCCTCATACAGAAAGCAAAACGGGTGGCCGGGGAAAAAGGAATTCCGGTTAGGCAGGGTGTTTATGCAGGGGTTACCGGACCTACATTTGAAACCCGTGCAGAATATAAATTGCTGCATCTGGCAGGGGCCGATGCGGTGGGCATGAGTACCGTGCAGGAAACGATTGCCGCGGTTCATCTGGGGATGGAGGTATTTGCGATGAGTATTATAACGGATATGGGTATCCGCCAGGAAGAAAATGCAATCACCCACGCAGAAGTTTTGCACGAGGCCCGGCTGGCTGAACCGAAACTCACCGCAATTTTCAAAGGGCTGATCGCCTCGATATGAATATTAACGTTTCTTCAGATGTCAGGCAGCGGCGATTGTTTAATTTCCCGGCAAATACGGGGATGCCGCGTAATGTTATGAAAGGACTTCTGATCTGCATCGGTTTTGTTATCGGTTCTCTGGCCGTCAGCGGACAAAGCAGTCCATTGTCCCGCTACGGTAACATGCATGGGGGCGGGGGGAAAGATTCCCTGGAGCACCGCAAAGACGACACGATCACGATTACCTATCGATATCTGGATTCCAGCCGCCTGCTCAAAATAGATTCTGAAGTGTATAATTTTTACCTGCGGTATCCCCTTCCGGCGACTTATGTCGACTTTGGAAACATGGGCACCGCTTCCCACGATCTGGCTTTTCATCCGTTGCTGAAACCCGGTTGGGATGGCGGATTTCATTCCTTTGATCCATTTGTTTTTACGGCAGATCAGGCAAAGTTTTACAACACAACGAAGCCCTATTCGGAGCTGGGTTATCTGATTGGAAGTAATTCTGAACAGATGATCAATCTCACCCATACGCAAAATATTACCCGGAACTGGAATGCATTTTTTCAATATCGCCTCATCAGTTCACCGGGCACTTATAACAATCAAAATACGAATCATAACAGTTACCGGTTTACTTCCTGGTATCAGTCTAAAAATAAGAGATACCAGGCGTTTCTGCTTTTGATTGGGAATAAATTGCAGTCCGCCGAAAACGGCGGAATCCGAAACAATCGGGATCTGGATTCCATCGCCTTTGGTAACCGGTTTACAATTCCTACTAATATTGGTTCCACGAAAAGTTATAACCAAGCGAGCAATCCTTTCGCAGCTGATATCTCCACCGGTACTTTCTATACGACGGGTACATTTATGTTGCGTCAGCAATATGATATTATCGGAATAAAAGATTCCCTGGTTACCGATACAGTGGTCATTTCGATATTTTATCCCAAGTTCCGGGCAGAGCAAACATTAAAATATCAAACCTACCACGATAGATTTATCGACTATAGTCCCGATACCAGTTATTATACTACAAACCTGAAATTTATTTCGACACCCGATACCATTCGGCTGAGTGATCTCTGGCATAATCTTTCGAACGATTTTTCGCTTTATTCTTTTCCAGACTCCAGAAATTCCCAGCAGTTCCTCAAAGCCGGAATTACCATCGAAACCCTCCATGGAAACTATAATGCCGGGGAGCGATCACTCTTTAATATTTTCGCGCACGGGGAATACCGGAATAAAACGAAAAATAAAAAATGGGATGTAGAGGCACTGGGTAATTTTTATATCAGCGGATACAATGCCGGAGACTATAATGCATATATCAGTCTGAAACGCCAGGTCAGCAAAAATCTGGGATTTCTGCAGGTTGGGTTTGAAAATGTGAATCGAACACTTTCCACTACGTTCAATAAGGAAAGTAGTTTTGGTTTTGGCGTGAGTAGTTTTTTTAATAAGGAAAATGTGGTACATCTTTTTGGTTCGATCGACCAGCCAAAAATTCAATTGACCCTCGCGGCCAATTATTATCTGCTCACCAATTACTCGTACTTCACTGATTATTATCATGCCAAGCAGCAGGCCAGTCCATTTAATATTTTACAGATTTCGGCAGATAAAAGAATTGCCTTATCC
>JAYWCS010000322.1:0-3658 GCA_043780315.1 Bacteroidota bacterium
GCGATTTCAACTTTTAAAACTTCATTTTCCAGCGTGAACATCTGCGAAGTTAATGTCTGCTGCCTGCCCGGGAAAAATATTATCTTGCGGTCACATGAAAAACATCCTCTGTTTTTTTGCCCTGATCGCTGCCGGCTGTATCCAGTCTTGCAGTAAACCGATGGCCCCCGAGTATCTGGGATTTCGTGATTTTTCCATTCAGAGTTTTTCTATGGAGCAGACCCTGTTGCATACGCAGCTGGCTTTCTATAATCCCAATCCGTTCGGGATGGAATTGAAAAGAGGCGATGTGGATGTGTACCTGGACGACCCGCTCGCCAACCATTATATAATGGATTCGACGATTCAAATTCCCCAAAAAGATACTTTTTACGTTCCGCTGAATCTGTCGGTCAGTCCTAAAATATTATTGAATAGCGCCCTCAAAATGCTGATGAATAATAATCAGATCAAAGTGCGGCTGCTGGGCAGTGTGCGGGTGAAACGCAGCGGGGTCAGCTTTAATGTGCCGTTCGACTACGTTTCTATGCAGTCGATCAAATAGGCGTTTATTATTTCCGTAATCTTCCAAAATTCTATCTTACGATTTCAGCGTAAGCAAAATCGCCGCAATTTTTTTTTCGGTATCCGATCTTTTCTTTTTCTCCAGCTCGACCACTTCCGGTTTTGCATATTTTACAAAACGTTCATTGGATAATTTTTTGTTGAGGGTATCCAGAAATTCCTGGAAATAAATAAGTTCCTTTTCGAGATCTTCTTTTCTTTCGCTTTCCTCTACATGTTGTGGGCTTTCGAAGCCGATCTGATAGCTTTGAAAGGGAATCACGCGAATGCCCGGATTGGCTGCCATGGGCCCGGAAGTAAACTCAATCCTTGTACAATTCAGTTGCTTGCGGATAATCGAGTATACGCTTTCATTATCTGAAAAAATATCTTTCGGAATCAATAAGCAGTTGACGGGTTCCGTATTTTTCAACTGCTGTTGCTGCCGGAACTCGCGACCAACAGTCAGGAATAGCTGCAGTTTTTCTCCGGTTTCCAATGCGGGGTCGGCGAGAATATTATTCCGGGCAAATTGTTTGATGCAAAGGTCATCATCTTCTGCGCGATCGCGCAGAAGATGATAAATTTCTTCCGTTACAAAAGGCATGAATGGATGAAGCCATAGCAACAATTCATCAAAAAATGCAAGTGTCTGGTCATAGAAAAGAGGATTCATCGGCTGATCAAATCCAGGTTTCACCCATTCCAGATACCAACTGCAGAAATCATCCCAGATCAGGGAGTAAATAGATTTCAATGCCTCGCTGAGTTTATATTCGGCAAATAATTTATTGATGTCAATTTTTGCCTGGTTGATGCGCTGTTCGAACCATTGAATGGCAAAGGTTCCAGCATCGGCGGGGGTTGACGGCAGACTGTTGGCGACGCCCTGTTTGTTCTTCCACATATTCAGGAGCTTGAGCACATTCCAGAGTTTATTGTTGAAATTGCGACCCTGTTCCAGGCCGGCTTCGTCGAACAGCAGGTCGTTACCGGCGGGAGAAGAAATCATGATTCCAAATCGCACCGCATCAGCACCATATTTATCGATCAGCATCAGAAGATCGGGGGAATTGCCCAGACTCTTGCTCATCTTCCTTCCCATTTTATCCCGGACCATTCCGGTGAAATAGACATCGGGGAAAGGGATTTCTTTTTTGAAAGCCAGTCCGGCCATAATCATCCGGGCAACCCAGAAGAAAATAATATCCTGTCCCGTAACGATCACCGCAGTGGGATAATAGTAATTGAATTCCTCGTTGTCCGGTTCGGTGATTCCTTTGAAGACTTCCATCGGCCAGAGCCAGGAAGAGAACCAGGTGTCCAGCACATCTTCATCCTGTGTAAGTTCTTCGCCCATCGCCAGAATACCATATTGATCCTGGAAGGCTTCGAGCGCGAGGGATTCATTTTCTGCCACTACAAAATGGCCGTTGGAATGGTACCAGGCGGGTATTCGCTGACCCCACCAAAGCTGCCTGGAGATGCACCAGTCTTTCACGTTTTCCATCCAGTATTTATAGGTGGCCAGAAATTTATCTCCCGGATGAATTTTTACTTTCCCGGAAACGACGGCATCCAGTGCCGGGGCCGCCAAAGGTTTCATCTGTACAAACCACTGGGTGGATATTCGCGGTTCCACCACCGCCTGACTGCGTTGCGAATATCCGAGCCGGGTGGAATAGGATTCTTCTTTTAATAAAAGTCCGGCTTGCCGGAGTTTCTCCACTATTTTTTTTCTCGCTTCAAACCGGTCGATACCCACAAATATCTCGGCGGCGGCCGATAAGGTCCCGTCTTCATTGAGGGTATCGATCACGGCAAGTCCGTGTTTTAACCCGAGATTATAGTCGTTGATATCATGGGCCGGTGTCACTTTCAGGGCGCCGGTTCCGAAATTCATGTCGATGTATTCATCGGTAATCAGGGGAACGGTACGGTTCACCAACGGCACGATAATCTGTTTGCCGAGCAGGTGTTTGTACTTGGGATCGTCTGGATGAACGCAAACTGCCGTGTCCCCCATGATGGTTTCCGGGCGTTGGGTGGCAATCGTCACAAATCCGGTTTCGCCCAAAATGGGATATTGAATGTAATAAAGCGTTCCGAGCACGTCGCGGTATTCTACTTCTTCATCACTGAGGGCTGTGCGGGCCGCCGGATCCCAGTGAATCATGCGGGCGCCGCGGTAAATGAGTTTCTGATTGTATAATTCAACAAATATTTTAATAACGGCCTTATAATAATGGCCGTCCATGGTAAACGTCGATCGGTTCCAGTCCACGCTGCAACCCAGTTTCGCGATCTGGTCGTAGATAATACTCCCATATTTATTTTTCCATTCGAACGCATAATGGAGAAAAGCTTCGCGGGTGAGGTTGTTTTTATCTATGCCCTGTTCTTTGAGCATGGCCACTACCCGGGCTTCCGTGGCGATGGAGGCATGGTCACTGCCGGGAACCCAGCAGGCATTCATACCATTCATCCGTGCACGCCGAACCAATACATCCTGCACTGTTTCGTTGAGGGTATGTCCCATATGCAATACGCCGGTTACATTAGGGGGCGGGATCACAACAGTATACGGCGGCCGCTGGTCGGGAAAACTATTGAAATATTTCCTGGCGTACCAGTGGGCATACCATTTGGACTCTGTTCCTGCGGCTTCGTAATGTTTGCTTAGTTCCATCCGGGGACATCCTTTTTTAGGAAGGCGAAGTTAATCAATCGTCCAGAAGGAGAAAGTTGGATCGGGCATAATTAAAAAAAGTTTCCGTCGTAAACGGAAACTTCAGAGGGAAAATAAAACACGTCACCCTCACATCATATTACTATGTATTCGAGTTTCTGAATTAGATTCTATGTCAGGCAGCGGTCTACTACGCGAACCAATATAGGTAAGAAAGTAACATCACCAGACTAAGAAAACCAAAAGCAAATAAAGCGGTCTTTACGTTTTCTCCCAAATGAATAGAATGCATCATTTTTTTCATAAATGAAAAATTTAAAGTGAAACCATGTTAAAAAAACATTTGTCTCAAGGGATACACTAAAATCAACTCGGTGCGGTTTCTCTTACGATTTGGGGATATGCCAGCGGAAAACGCGGATGGCA
>JAYWCS010000323.1:0-2515 GCA_043780315.1 Bacteroidota bacterium
ACGGATGCGTTAGGAGCTGGCACCGAGTTAGTCGTAATACAAAAAATGAGTAATTTTGAATTTGAATTTTTAATAAACTAAAAAACCTCAATGAAAAAGTTAATTAAAGTTACCAGCTATATACTGGCCACTGTTATCGCATTTGTTCTGTCTGATGTTACTGCTTTTGCAGCTGGTAATACGAACGAGAATAGTTCTTCCTTAACCGGGATGCAGGTTATCGGGGGTCTCGCGCTGTTGTTAATCGTTATTCTTGTACCGATGATGAAAAGTTCCAGCAATAGTAAAGCGGTTAAAATCTAAGACTGTATTTAATTAAACGAACCAAGTTTTTAGTAACCGTCTCGGATGAACCCGGACGGTTTTTTTTCTAATCCTGCAATGGCTGAATTTTTTCACACACCCATTTCATCGCCAGTCCGAATTGTTCTTCCGTTGTCAGATTCGAATTATCTAAAACGATCGCATCGTCTGCTTTTCGCAGCGGACTGATTTCGCGGTGCGAATCAATATAGTCCCGCATCTCGAGATTATTCTTAACCTCTTCGATCTTGATATGTGGGTTTTTTTCATATAACTCGCGGAATCGCCTTTCTACGCGGATAGCATTATCTGCGGTCATAAAAATTTTCAGTTCCGCCGCTGGAAAAACAACGGTTCCAATATCGCGACCGTCCATTACAATCCCCTTCTTCGACCCCATCGACTGCTGTTGCTTCACGGCAAACGTCCGTACCGATTTAATCGCCGCCACCTCGCTGACTTTCTCTGCTACTACCATGTCCCTGATCAGATACTCGACATTTTCGCTGTTGAGCAGGATTTCACCGGTTTTCGTTTGTTGATTTTGCGCAAATTCAATATGAACCTCCCGCAGGGCTTTTATCACCGATTTATCATCTGTCCAATCCACATGATTACGTAAAAAATATAACGTAATCGCCCGGTACATGGCCCCACTATCGATATAAGTATACTTCAATTTCTCCGCCATCTGCTTGGCCAGGGTACTTTTTCCGCAGGACGACCAGCCATCGATGGTGATAATAATTTTTTTCTCGGTCATAATTCAGTTACTGTTCTGCAAATAAAAGATTTGCCACGGAAACGCGGAAATTTTCCGTGTGCCGTGGCAAATGATATAGAATATTAACCGCTGGACTACGCCTCCGTCGCCTCTTTTTCTTTTTCTTTCAAAGTAAATTTAATCTTCGACTCCACTTTGTCAAGATCCGCTATCATGACGTCGCCGGCCTTGATGGTCATATTTAAAATCTCTTCCGCCAGGGGATCTTCTAAATACTTCTGAATCGCCCGGTGAAGGGGTCTTGCCCCAAATTCCTGCTCGTAACCTTTCTCAGCAAGAAAAGCCTTGGCTTCTGCGGTAAGTTCCAGACTGAATCCCAATTGCACCAGTCTCTTCATCACTCCCTTCATCAGGATATCAATAATATTAAAAATATTTTCCCTTGTAAGCGAATTGAAAATGATGATATCGTCCACCCGGTTTAAAAACTCCGGACTGAACGTCCGTTTCAGGGCTTTTTCAATCACGGCTTTATTATTTTCATCCGCATTAGCTGTTCTGGCAGAAGTTGCAAAACCAACACCCGCACCGAAATCCTTTAGCTGACGTGCTCCTATATTGGACGTCATTATGATCAGGGTATTCTTAAAATCAACTTTCCTACCCAAACCATCCGTCAGCTGACCATCATCCAGTACCTGCAATAAGATGTTATAAATATCCGGATGTGCTTTTTCTATTTCATCCAACAGGATTACGGAATATGGTTTTCTCCTTACTTTCTCTGTCAGCTGACCGCCTTCTTCGTAACCCACATATCCGGGCGGTGCCCCGATGAGACGGCTCACCGTAAACTTCTCCATATACTCGCTCATATCAATGCGAACCAGCGAATCTTCGGAATCAAACATATACCGCGCCAACGAACGGGCCAGCTCTGTTTTACCTACGCCCGTAGGACCCAGGAATATAAAGGTACCAATCGGCTTTTTGGGATCTTTCAATCCCACCCGGTTTCTCTGAATGGCTTTCACCACTTTGAGAATCGCTTCGCTCTGTCCGACCACCATATTCTCCATTTCGATCGACATATTTTTCAGTTTCTCACTTTCGGCCTGTACCATTCTTTTCACCGGAATGCCGGTCATCATACTCACCACTTCAGCGATATTCTCTTCATCGATCGGATACCGGCGATGCTTGCTTTCTTCCTCCCATTCTACTTTCGCTTTCTCTAATTCTTCCTGCAGCCGCTTTTCAGCATCGCGCAGGGAAGCCGCTTCCTCAAACTTCTGGCTCTTGACAACTTTATTCTTCTCGTTCTTAACTTCTTCTATCTTCTTTTCGAATTCAACGATATTCTGCGGAACATTGATGTTTTTCAAATGCACGCGGGCACCCACTTCATCCAATACGTCAATGGCTTTATCGGGCAATAACCGATCGGTCATATACCGGTCACTCAGTCGCACACAGGCCTGAATCGCG
>JAYWCS010000324.1:0-7653 GCA_043780315.1 Bacteroidota bacterium
GCAAGGGTTCCATCGCTGCCCTCGTTTATATGTACAATGATCTGATGGACAAACGCAGAATGTTTGCGCACGCTCTCGACACACAATTTAAGATAGGGCAGATTATTCCAGGTGGGGATGAGAATAGAAAATACAGCCTTTTCAACATATACAGATCTGGATTCCCGGATCGATTGGGTTTGATCATGCATATAGTTCGGTTGGAATTAGATCCGGTTCTGTTTCCACCAACGGTAGCCGAGTATGCCACCGATGGCCAGCGGGGTGAAAGCCAGATATAGAATGCCCGCATTGAAAGCTTTGCCGGGCCGCTCACCCATCTGCTGCACCGAACGTGTACAAATGGAACACTGTGCTTTGCCGGTGAATGAACCAAAAACCAACCCCGCGATCAGCACTGCCGTCAAAAAACCACGCCTCTTTTTCATAGCTCCTCCTAATTTAAGGCAAAATTACGATTTTCAGGCAAAAACAGAAAGGGATAAGTCTTTATCCAACCTCTTCCGTTTTCAGCATTTTCTGATACTTTTTACGGTTGTCTTCATCCAGAATGGTTTTACGCAAGCGGATGATTTTAGGAGTTACTTCAATGCACTCGTCCTGCTGAATATACTCCATACATTCTTCCAATGTCATTTGAATCTTTGGAATGATACGTACGGAATCATCACTGCCGCTGGCGCGCATATTGGTCAGCTGTTTGCCTTCTGTCGCATTCACGATCAGATCTCCTGGTTTGATATGCTCGGCGATAATCTGACCCACGTATACATCTTCTCCCGGATCCACAAAAAATGATCCGCGATCCTGTAATTTATCGATTGAATATCCGGTAGTCGTTGCCTGATTTTTTGCAATCAACACCCCATTACTTCTGCCGGGAATCGGACCTTTCCATGGTTTGTATTCCAGGAAACGATGCGCCATAACCGCTTCCCCTGCGGTATTTGTGAGCATACTGGAACGCAGCCCGATCAAACCACGCGAAGGAATTTCAAATTCCAGATGCTGCATGGTACCCTTGGTTTCCATCACCAGCAATTCTCCCTTCCGACGGGTAACCATATCGATTACCTTACCACTATAATCATTGGGAACATCCACCACCAGGTTTTCAAAGGGCTCCGACTTTTTACCGCCGATTTCCTTAACAATTACCTGTGGCTGACCGACGGTTAATTCAAATCCTTCCCGGCGCATGGTTTCGATCAGAATCCCCAGATGGAGAATCCCCCGTCCAAATACCAGAAAGCTATCTGCACTACCGGTATCTTCCACCCGCAGCGCCAGGTTTTTTTCAGTTTCTTTTATCAAACGGTCCCTCAGATGACGGGAGGTTACAAACTTTCCGTCCTTGCCGAAGAAAGGCGAATTGTTGATCGAAAACATCATACTCATGGTAGGTTCATCCACACTGATCAACGGTAATGCTTCGGGTGTCTCCGGATCACAAATAGTATCTCCGATATTGAAATTTTCCAATCCTACAACAGCACATATATCACCACAAAATACTTCGGTTGCTTTTTTCTTACCCAATGACTCAAAAACATACAGTTCTTTCACCTTGGATTTCTTTATTGAACCATCGGCCTGCATTAGAATGATGTTCTGACCTTCGCGGATCGTTCCACGGGCAACTTTCCCCACGGCAATTCTTCCTAAAAAGGAGGAGTAATCCAGGGAAGTAATCTGCATCTGTGTAGGTCCTTCATTGACGACAGGCGCCGGTACATATTTCAAAATACCATCCAGCAAAGGAATGATATCGGTGGTCTGAGTGAGGGAATCATTGAACCATCCATTTTTACCGGAACCATAAAAAGTTGGAAAATCCAGCTGTTCGTTGGTCGCATCGAGATTGAAAAACAATTCGAAAACAGCTTCATGCACTTCATCCGGACGGCAATTGGGCTTATCCACTTTATTGATAATCACCATCGGTTTGAGTCCCAGATGCAATGCTTTTTGTAACACAAACCGCGTTTGTGGCATCGGACCTTCAAACGCATCCACCAGCAACAAAACCCCGTCCGCCATCTTCAATACGCGTTCCACTTCGCCGCCAAAATCAGCATGGCCTGGTGTATCGATGACATTTATCTTTACGCCGTTATACATTACGGACGCATTTTTACTGAAAATGGTAATGCCTCTTTCTTTTTCCAGATCATTGCTATCCATGATCAGCTCACCGGTTTCCTGGTTATCCCGGAATACTTTTGTGGCATATAATATCTTATCAACCAGGGTAGTTTTACCGTGATCTACGTGTGCAATAATTGCAATGTTCCTGATCTCCGTCATAGTCTAAACTTTTAGCAGGCGATTTACCCTGTTTTCGAGGCGCAAAGGTAATCATTTTTCCTGGTAAATAAGCAAGCATTTGACGAGAACATTCTGAAGCCCTGCGGCGGTATTTATTGAATAAATGTAATGAAATGGGCCCCGGATTTTCTAAACCCGTACATAAATCTTCTTTTTATCCATATAAAATCCCACCAGCCAGCAAAATAACATCCAGGAGATCGCAAATAACAGCGATCCCAGGTAAAGGCCGGCATGTTGATAAATATGATTATAAAGCCAGGAAATAACATTTTCATTCGGTTCGGGGTGAATTATAGATAAAATCGTGGCTCCCACTTCTGATACCAGGTAGATAAACAACGGATTCTTACCAAAAATGGTGAAAAACCAGGTCCATTTCGTTCTTCCCAGAAAATCCACCACATAAATGATAGCCGAAAGAATCATACAATCCAGACCCACCGTATAGACGACAAAAGAGCTTGTCCATAATTTTTTATTGATAGGGAAAGAAAGATCCCAGAAATATCCGATCAGCATCAGGGAAGCGCCCAGCAAGAGTAGTTTGGCCAGTCCTTCAAAAGTTTTTCCCTTCTCCTGTATAAATTTACCAACCATATATCCCAACGTGACGTTCACCACCGACGGAAGCGTGCTGAATATACCCTCCGGTTCGAACGCAACCCCTTCACCGTGATACATATGATTGGGTCCCAAAAGCCACTTGTCGATCTTATCTCCCAGATTGCCCGTCATCGTAAGGGGATCGGGCTGATCGCCGCCCATCAGCATGAATGCCCAGTATAACAACAGTATGGATATCGAAATACTGATTACCGTGCCGGGCTTAAAATAATAGATCATCAGGGAAGCGATGCAATAGGCCAGCGCGATTCTTTGCAGTACACCCAGTATTCGGGTATGAGAAATCGGGGATAAAGAAATATGATGCGCCGCATCCATTTCAAAAAATGGAAACCAGTATAAAAGAAACCCGCAGAGAAAAATAATGAACGTTCGTTTGAAAATTTTGCTGAGCACTTCCGACTGGCTCAGGGTCTTCCATTTATTCATCACAAAACTCATGGCATTACCGACCGCAAATAAAAAAGACGGAAATACCAGATCGGTGGGCGTGAATCCGTTCCATTGGGCATGTTCCAGCGGAGCATAGGTAAACCTGCTTCCGGTAGTATTGACAATAATCATAAAACAGATCGTCATGCCCCTGAAAACATCCAGTGCCAGAAAACGTTGTTTTGGTAGAACATTCATGTTGATTTATTTTTAAATCTTTTGCAGAAGCCAAGTTCGGAAACTAAACTCAATAGGTAAAGAAACAACCGATTTCTTTTTTGAAATAGGCGTTTTAGCAGAACTTGCGTGTATGCCGCGAAAAATAATTTACCTGATCAACCCGGTTTCGGGAACCAAAAAAAAAGATCCGGTAAGTGATTTAATCGTGCGTAAAACCCGAGCCCATGGAATAGATTTTGATATCCTCCCCTCCCGGGCCGATGGTTCCTATGCTCATCTTCAAAAATTAATCAAAAAAGAAGCGGTCACCGACGTCGTGATCTGCGGAGGCGATGGGACCGTGAATGCAGTTGTGAATGCCCTGCAGGGAATCGAGGTGAACGTTGGGATCATTCCGATGGGGTCGGGGAACGGACTGGCTTTCGCAGCGAAAATTCCCCGTCAACCCACCCGCGCACTCGACGTCATTTTCAAAGGGAAATCCTATCCGACAGATGCTTTCTATATCAATGATAAATTTTCCTGTATGCTCTGCGGGATCGGTTTCGATGCCGAAGTGGCTCATGAATTTGCGAAACAGAAAACACGCGGATTACAAACCTATGCCCGGATATCGACCCTCCGGTTTTTTAAAGCTAAACCCTATCGTTTCGAAATAAAAGTAAAGGACCAGATTGTAAAGACCGAGGCTTTTTTTATCAGTATCGCCAATAGCAATCAGTTTGGAAATAATTTCACGATCGCTCCCAAAGCGAGCATGGCAGACGGTTTACTGGATATCGTGATCGTAAAAAAAATGAATAAGATCAGTCTCCCGTTTTCGATTCTCCTGCAGGTAACCGGGAATAATAAACCCCAGCCGCATATGGATTACACCGATAAAAAAAGTATCATCTATCTGCAAACAGATAAAATCAGTATCCGGAATCCCGAAGAAGCGCCGTTGCATATTGACGGCGATCCGGCCGAAACCAGTGCTTCATTCAAAATCCGGGTCATTCCGAATTGTTTTAGATTATTGCAACCTTAACCGGGTGGAAGAAAAAATTTACTACGGATTCACGAGTTCATTTACTTTTTGAAAAGTCTGCTGGTTCATTGGATTTTGCAGCGCATTGGCAATGTCCAGTTTCTCCTGCTTGGTCAGATGAAAATTCAGGGCAGCCCCTGCGTTCGCTGCTTTCGGCTCATATTGAAAGGTCATTTTATAAAAATGGTTTCCCATATAAGATTCCATCAAACTCAACATATCATTCTGATTATACTCCTGCATTTTGTACCAGTTATACTGAATCAGCAAAAGAGGCTTGGTGATAATTTCAGAGATATTAGTCGATTCGAACGGACTGTCCCAGCCACCGGTTTTACGGTCACGGATCTGAATGATCAGCACGCCGCGTGTATTTTGCTGTACCCAGTCACGAAATACATCTACAAAACGAATGGCCACCTGCTCCCCGAAATTATCGCGGAAACCGGCATCCATCACATCAATCACCGGTTCCGTCGGCAGCCACACGTTGGGTAATACATACGGGAAGGTTGCATTCATTCGCAGGGCGGTTAGCAACCGGATATTCATCGGATCCTGTTTATTAAAAAATTGGGTGAAGTCAACTGCGTCCGGATCGATATTTTTTATCCGGTTACTATCAAACACCGGCCGCATTAAAAAACTGATTGGCTGGCTGCTGATAAGCATCGTACGACTATCTCTTGTGATCACCGAGCTGAATAACATCAACGGAATCCTCGCAGCTGCCTCATCCGGCGCCAGGTCACCCAATTGCCGGTCCAGCACCCCATCCGTATTCGAATTGAGTTTCTGCTCAAAGGCATATCCGCGGTCTTTGATGTACTCGTATTTGCCCACTTTAAATTTCTGTGCGGGCGAAGCCAGGTCGCGTGCAACAAAAGAAGAAAAAAGCGGGTTCAATAGGTCGCCGGAAATCGCGTCTGTGTATTTACGACTATCCGGGTGGATGGTTGAATCTTCATATTTTTTTAAGCGTGACAATTCCCGGAAATAGGCTGCGCCAAACATACCGCCAGACGCGCCGGTGATGAGAAACGTTTTATCCATCAGCCGTCCCCCGTTCTGACGGTCGAGTTGCTGTAATATATTCATCGTAAAGGCCGCACTGCGACTACCGCCCCCGCTCGTATTGATGATGATCATCAGGGGTTTTACTTCGGTTTGTTTACGCTTCCAGTTTTCGAGAATCCGGATCATATTGGCTTTGTCTTTCGTCACTATCTCTTCCCTACACATGGCCAGCAGATGATCCCGGTCATAAACGGGTCGTTCTGCGCGGTTGGTATAATTCAATCCGTATGCTTTATTGGTGGGATCAATGATTTCATGTTGGTAGAGAATATTCAGAATGAAAAATAATAACACGAGAAAAGGAAGGCTCCAGCTTTCAAGAAAATAGGAAAAGGCACCGGACACCGCCAGCAGAATTGAAAAGAACAAAAAGATGCTGGCCGCCGCGGGTAATTGAAAAAGCGGATTATCCATAAAAAACCCGACAACCACCAAAAATAAAAACGCAATACAAATAGAAATGATGGCAGCGAAATGATGACGGCTGAAAATCCTTTCGATAAATTCATTGCTGTAATGAGACACATCCCGTACTTTCTTGATCGAAAAGGGTCCGTTCATATACCAGTTCACTTTAATGAGCCGGCTGCCGGATTGCCGGATGTCGGTTGACTTGAATGCTGATTTGAAAAGTTTCGGATTCGTGATCAACGGCCTCATCTGCCGGATGATGGTGCGGTCCGCTTCAAAAAAATACAGGAGTGACATGCCAATCACCAACAAAAATCCGGTTAAAAAACCAGCAATCAGCCATGCAATTTCTCCGTTGGTCATCAGCTCTTTAATACTGTCGAACGAAATGGCTTTTAAAAAATAATAAACCATCAGGCTCACCGGCAGGATAAAATTATTGGTGCAATATTTAAGAAAAGGTCTGGAGGTAGTGGCCAGGAAACGAAAATGGCGACTGAATAAAATAAAGGTGGTCACATTCCAGCTCATGACAAATGAACCTGCTGAGGCGCCCACAATAGCCGCGCTCAGCGCATTCACGTTGTCGAGATATTCGGGTGACATAAACAGCGCATCGGCTCCAAATGAATGCATAAAACCTCCGTGAATAGTCGAAAACAGGATAATCCAAAACAAGAGGAGCAGCTGATTTTTTTTCAGATATAATAATATCAGCTGTACAGGGAAGGAATAATAAATGGATTTCAGATAAAACATCTTGCCATTTTAAATTATTTATTCATTGGCTTTAATACATAGATAGAATAAATAATACTGAAAAGCAATAACAGGCCATTGAGCTGATGCAATAATGCCAACCAGTCGAACATCACCCATCGGTTAGCCACGATACCCGGACTTACGATCAGCGTCAAAATTCCAAGTAATACCTGCAGAAATACCAGCGCCAGAGGTAAGAGCAAACGGCTTCGCTGGTTACGAATGATGCCGGACGAAAAAAGCTTTACAGTCCATGTGCACACGCAGATCAGAATCAAATACGCCAGGTTGCGATGGATGAAATGAATAGTAATTGAATTTCCGATGAAATTCAACAGCACCGGCTTTTCCCGCAACAGGGTAGGCGGCAACCAGTCACCATTGATTTTTGGCCAGCCCGGGGCGATCGCCGCTGCCTTATTGCCTGCCATAAGAGCGCCATATAACAACTGGAAAAAAATCAGTACAAGCATTCCGATCGAGAACCCGCGCAATCCCCGGGCATTCCGGACGCCGATCACCGGGATTAAGAGTTTGAGAGAAAACCAAAAGGCGTATGAAATGAGACCGATAGCAAATATAAAATGCAGGGCCAGCCGGGTAGGCTTTACATATAGCGCATCGCCCGTTAAACCACTGGCCACCATGATCCAGCCAATCACTGCCTGCATCAGACCGAGTAAAAACAAAATGAGCAGCGGGGCAATCATTTCGCTTTTCATTTTCCTTTTTAGAAGCAGCCATACGAAGCCGACGACGAATACCACGCCCACCAGTCTTGCCCATAGCCGGTGAAACCACTCCCA
>JAYWCS010000325.1:0-4580 GCA_043780315.1 Bacteroidota bacterium
CTTCGGGAGTGGATGCAGTGACCATCAATTCCGGTGCTTTAAGAAATCAGGGTGTTGAAATGGTCCTCAACGTGAAAGCCGTTGCCACACAGTCTTTCAGCTGGGATATCACTCTGAACGCGGCGCACAACAAAAACAAGGTTGTATCTCTCCAGCCGGGGATCACCGAGTTACCACTGGGAACCTGGTACGGATCAAATGGAGTGAATATGACGGTTAAAGTAGGTGACAATTACGGTGGGATATATGGACGCGATTATGTTTATCTGAATGGCAAACCCGTCGTGAATCTGATTTACGGAGATGGATTCAATACCGGTACCGGTACCGTGATCGGAGCCCAGTATGCTGTTTCAGATAAATACATTAAGATTGGAGATGCCACACCGAAAGTAACCGGTGGTATCGCGAATAATTTCGTGTACAAAAATTTCAGTCTCTATGTGCTCACCGATTTTAATATCGGTGGTCAGATCTGGTCAGGAGATTATTCCACGTTGATGGGTCAGGGACAATTACCGGAAACAACCCGCGAACGCGATGGACATGGTTTACCTTTTGTATTTCCCGACGGAACCAGTGGCAATGTAGGGGTGATCTTACCGGGCGTAACTCCCGATGGAAAAACCAATACAACGGTCGTAAATTCCTGGTGGAAATATGCTGGCAATTTTCAGTCATGGGATAATGTTCCCATCGTACGAAGCAATGCCGTTTTCAATAATTCATGGGGTAAATTAAGAGAAGCCGCGCTGACCTACCATCTGTCAAATCAATTTGTGCAAAAAACAAAAATTTTCCAGCGCCTGTCGGTTTCTCTGATCGGCCGGGATCTTTTTTATCTATTTACAAATCTGCCGGATCGTATTAATCCGGAAAGTCTGAATGGTACAACGAATGTGCAGGGTATCCAGGCATTTGGATTACCGGGCGTTCGTTCTTACGGTTTCACCCTCAAAGCAGGATTTTAAAAGATGTACAAGGCATTCACTCAAATAATTAATTTTATGATGACAGATAATAAAACAAGCACATTCTCAAAGTGGATGGTATTCCTGGTGGTTCTCGGATTATCATCGTGCACGAAAAATTTCGAAACGATTAATACACCCTGGAGTGGATCACCTACACCAACCCTTCCGCAGCTCTATATCGGCATCGTAGCCAATATGGATGCGACCGCTCAAACAGAAATGAGGGATGATAACGGATGGATCCTTCCAATCACCCAACAGGGAGTTGTATATACCAAGTCGGATTATCCGTTTTCAACAACAACCAGTATCTGGTCAGATTATTACCATAACCTGCCCAATTATACTGTTTGTATGAATTTGATTGCTGCAGCGCCGGATTCGACCATCTACACGAATTTAAAGGCGATGCTGAAAACCCTGAAGGCCTATCAGACGATCAAGATATCAAATATGTTTGGTGACCTTCCTTACTCGAAAGCCGGACTGGCTATCACCGGAACCGCGGCGTACAAAGCCAGCTATGATAAACAACAGGATATTTATTTATCCGTTCTGGCCGATCTGACCTGGGCCGTTAATAATCTCTCTACCAATTCAACGCAGTATTCGCTGGCTGGTAATGATTATGTTCTCCAGAATGATATTCCACAGTGGATTAAATTCGCAAACTCCCTAAGATTGCGCATTGCGCTCACCATGTATGGCAAGGATCCGACAGATGCCGCACCCATCATTGCCGACGCCTTGTCCAAACCGCTGTTGTCAGATTACACAACCGACAACGTAGGCCTTTCACCGGCAAATATTTCGGGTTTGACTTTTGATGCCCGTGCGTATTCATTCGGTACAGAATGCAGATTACGCATGGGAACCACCATGTGGCAGATGATGTCTTCTACGAATGCCCTGGATGGCAGCGGTATTTTTGATCCACGATGCAGTATTTTCTTTGAACCGAATAACAATACGGAATGGAAACCGTTTCCACAGAATTCAGATATCTCTACCAACCCTGAAAACGGGGATCCCTATAACCAGTCGATCAGAGATGCGGACTGGTCTAACAAAGACGGTATTCCACCGACTCCGAATCGTTATGCGAATTTTAATTATTATTGGAGCCGGGACGGCGTGATTGCCGCCAGTACCGGGGCCAGACCCGAATTGTTCATGACAGCTGCAGAAGTTCATTTTCTAAAAGCGGAAGTTTATGCGACGGGTATTCCCGGGGTTACGCAGGATATGACAGTTGCTCAGAATGAATATGAAGCAGGTATTACAGCCTCCGTAAATTTTTGGTCGAATATGGCGATTCAGTCAAGTGTATGGGTCCAGAATAAGCCAACCGGTCTTCCGAGTCCGGCGGCCATCACAGCCCTGCTGACGAATCCGGTTGTAAAATTCGATCCGACCAAAGCGCTCACTCTTATCTATGCGCAGGAATGGATCGATCTGTTTACGCAACCCTGGGATTCCTGGACTTTATTACGCAGAACCGGCGGACAAACGCCCATGGATCCGAACAATGCGGCTTTTTATCAACAGACTTACGGTAACTACCAGCGGTACATTTATCCCGGCACAGAATCACAGTATAACTATGGTAATTGGTTCGCTGCGACGCAGGGTAACGATGTAATATCGACGAAGATCTGGATTACAAAATAGGCAGTTTAGTTGTTTTTATACTTAAACCGTTACAATTCGTTTGTAACGGTTTTTTTATCTTCCGATGCAACCGATGAATCAGCTGGAACTGGCGTATAAATCAGTTTATTTGCATAAATGTTTTTATATGATTTCCGGCCTAACAGATTTGAAAAATATTTTTTTTATCGGGATAGCCGGAACCGGCATGAGTGCCATTGCCCAGTGGTTGTCCGAGTCGGGCTGGCAGGTTTCGGGGTCTGACCGATATTTTTTGTCCGATCAGCCAAATGAAGTCCGAAATAAATTAGAGGCGCTGGGAATTAAATGCTTTCTCCAAAACGGGGAAGGTATTGACGGAGACACGGATCTGGTGGTTGTTTCAACCGCCGTGGAGGACAGCGTTCCGGAAGTGCAAAAAGCGAAGACACTCGACATTCCGATCATCAAAAGATCTGAATTGCTGGCACTCCTTGCGAAAAGTAAAAAAACAATTGCCATCGGAGGCACCAGCGGGAAGAGTACCACCTGCGCGATGCTCTTCGATATTTTGCAGTTTGCCGGAAGAAGTCCCGGCATTATCAGCGGCGCAGGTTTGATAAGCATCATCAAAGAAGGCCGCATTGGGAATGCAAAAGCGGGTAGCGGAGAATGGCTGGTGATCGAAGCAGATGAAAGTGACGGATCTATTGTGCAATACCATCCGGAGATCGGCGTATTATTAAATGTTGATAAGGACCATCAGGAAATGGCTGAACTGATGAAAATATTCGAAGCGTTCAGGAAGAATACCCAGGGCATTTTTTCGGTCAATCGCTCGCAAGCGGGCGCCAGAATGCTGTCACAAAATATCGCGTTTGATTTTTCGACCGACCCCGGATTTCCGGCAGGCTATCAGGCCAGCCAGTTTGCCCAGCAGGGACTTACTATATCATTTGCAATCAATGGGGTGCCATTTAGTTTGCATACGGTCGGCAAGCACAATATGGAAAATGCACTGGCTGCCACAGCCGTTGCTCATCAGCTCGGCGTTGAATTAAATGTGTGTGCAGATGCCCTGAAATCTTACGAAGGAATATACCGGCGCCATCAGGTAATTGGAAAAAAACGCGGGGTTTGGCTGATCGATGATTACGCGCATAATCCAGCCAAATGCGCGGCCTCTATTGCAGCCTGTCAGGCAATCGCTCCGAAAGTGATTGCCTGGTTCCAGCCCCATGGATACGGACCCACGCGTTTTTTGAGAAATGATTTTGTTGCCGAGTTGGCCCGTGTACTCCGGCCAGCAGATGAAATATGGATGAGTGAAATTTTTTATGCCGGCGGCACGGCTGCAAAGGATATTTCCGCCGCCGATCTAATAGCTGATCTGAAAGCATTGGATAAACCCGCTTTTTTTTCGGCGGACCGGAATAATTTATTGGAAACACTGCGACCTCATCTAACTGATGATTGTGTATTATTGCTCATGGGCGCACGGGATCCCTCGCTCGAACATTTTGCTACCCAGGTCTGGGAACAGCTATGATAAAAGCGGGTGATATCTTCTAATTCCCGTTTCAACTCACTCTGTAAAGGATACAGGTCACAGATAGGATTCAGCACTTCATGATGTATGACAGATTTTTGAATTTAGTTCAGTCTATTTTCAATGTCTAAATATATTTTTTATGAAACAAAAACTTTTACACAGCGTCGCAAAGCTATTCTGTTTGGTATTTCTAACCGGTGTTGCCATGAGCTCCTGCAAGAAAACAAACATGCCACCGGGTGCACCGAAAACAATATATCAAACCATTTCATGGGATCCACAGTACAGCTATCTGACAGCGGCTGTGAATAAAGCTGGATTGGTAGATGCATTGAACGCCAGGGGCAAATCCGAACTAACGCTTTTTGCCCCGGATAATAATGCTTTTATTGCTGCCGGGTTTAAAACCCTGGCCGATTTAAAAG
>JAYWCS010000326.1:0-8752 GCA_043780315.1 Bacteroidota bacterium
CCGGTGGTTCATCCCGGCGACGTCATCATCGCCATTTCACAAAGCGGAGAAACGGCCGATACCCTGGTGGCCATCGAAAAAGCAAAAGAACAAGGAGCTTTTATTTTCGGTGTGGTGAATGTAGTGGGTTCTTCGATCGCACGGGTTTCAGATGCCGGCGCCTATACTCATGCCGGTCCTGAAATCGGCGTCGCCAGCACGAAGGCTTTCACTGCCCAGCTAGCGGTACTAATCATGATCGCATTGAAAATCGCGAGCGAGAAAAAAACGATTCCGGAAGAGAAATATGTCAAACTACTCGCTGAATTACAGGCGATCCCGGAGAAAACAAAAGAACTGCTGAGGGATGCCGAACATATTCGTGGTCTGGCTGAAAAATATAAAGAGGTAAAGGATGCCCTCTACCTGGGTCGCGGCAATAACTTTCCCGTCGCTCTCGAAGGGGCACTGAAACTAAAAGAAATTTCTTATATACATGCCGAAGGATACCCCGCTGCCGAGATGAAACACGGTCCCATCGCACTGGTGGATGAATTTCTGCCCGTTGTTTTTGCCGCACCGAAAAGTAGGTATCATGAAAAACTGATCAGTAATATTCAGGAAATTAAAGCAAGGAAGGGAAAAGTGATTGCCGTGATTACGGAAGGAGATGAAGTAATTACCCAGATGGCCGATGATATCATGATTATTCCCCCGACAGATGAACTGCTCTCTCCCCTCTTATCGGTCATTCCCCTGCAACTCTTTGCCTGTTATCTTGGTATAGCGAAAGGATTGGATGTTGACAAACCACGTAATCTCGCCAAAAGTGTAACCGTAGAATAACCGTCATGAACCTGATCAACAAAATCCCGCGTCGTCTTCTTGGATATAATTTTATTCCGCATGAATTCCTTCCGGAGGGCAAAGACGAATACTACCTGCGCAACGAGCAAAATAAAATATCAGTACCCCATCGGGATCTTACATTCGATGAAGTGGAGGTGCTGAAAGAAAATGGGAATCAATCGGACGACTGGAGCTTGGTGATGGTAACAGATACTTTTCTTCCCGA
The DNA here is from genome assembly GCA_043780315.1 of Bacteroidota bacterium. Lineage (GTDB taxonomy): Bacteria > Bacteroidota > Bacteroidia > Chitinophagales > Chitinophagaceae > Puia. The sequence continues at coordinate 1,055 of JAYWCS010000326.1, forward strand.
TTTGATCCAGCATTGTAATTTCTATGGATTGGTCAGAATCGGAAAACAGGAACCCTATTATCTGGAATTTCATAATCTCCGCCGGCCCGTGGGATTATACCATAGCACCATCATCAGTTGTGATATCGGAAATAATGTAGTGATTGATAACGTCAGCTATTTATCGCATTATATTATTGGCAATGACGTGATCCTGGTGAATGTGAGCGAAATCGAAACCACTGATCATGCCAAATTCGGTAACGGTATTGTGAAAGAAGGTGAACCCGAATCGGTGCGCATTCAACTGGAAATACGGAACGAAAACGGCGGACGAAGTATTATTCCCTTCGACGGTATGTTGCCCGGAGATGCATGGCTTTTCAGCTCCTACCGTGACAACCACGCGCTGCAGAATAAGCTGCGCGCCTTTAGTGATCAGCTATTCGATACCCGGCGCGGCTATTACGGAATCATCGGAGAGCGGACCGTAATTAAAAACTGTAAGATTATCAAGGACGTCCGGATTGGAACGGATGCCTACCTGAAAGGTGCCAACAAACTGAAAAATCTGACGATCAATTCTTCCACCAAATCTAAAACCCAGATTGGTGAAGGTTGCGAGCTGGTGAATGGAATCATCGGACATGGCTGCCGGATTTTTTATGGCGTCAAAGCCGTTCGTTTTGTTCTGGCTTCGAACTCCCAGTTAAAATATGGTGCGCGGCTGATCAACTCCTACCTCGGTAACAATTCGACCATCTCCTGCTGCGAAGTATTGAACTCACTGATTTTTCCGGCACACGAGCAACATCATAACAATTCATTCCTGTGCGCTTCCCTGCTGATGGGGCAAACCAATATGGCCGCTGGCGCCACGGTTGGCTCCAATCATAATTCCAGGGGGGCCGATGGTGAACTCATGGCCGGTCGTGGGTTTTGGCCCGGACTCTGCGTAAGTGTAAAACACAATTCAAGGTTCGCTTCTTTTATTATTATGGCAAAAGGCGACTATCCGGCGGAACTCGATATCCCGCTGCCGTTTTGCTTAGTCAGCAATGATGTTTCCAAAGATGAATTGGTGATTATGCCGGCGTATTGGTTTCTGCATAATATGTATGCACTGGCAAGAAATGCATGGAAATATGGTGACCGCGACAGAAGATTGGAGAAAGTACAATTGCTGGAATACAATTATCTGGCGCCAGACAGTATCAACGAACTGGCCAAAGGAATTGGTATACTGGAGTTGATAGCCATCCGCTCCTGGAAAAAATATTTAGCCTCTACAAATCCGGAGGATAGTGATTCAAATGAAATTTTAAATTTAATTTCGGACGATGAGGATTTAAGAAAAAAAGGCAAACAGCTTTTAAATGAAAAAAAAGATGCCCTTCATTCCGTTCCTTTTCTGGCGGAGGGCTTTGAGAACAGTTCGCGCCCCGTGCGTATTCTGAAACTGACCCGGGCATATGGCATTTATCAGGAGTTAATTATTCATTATGCCGTAGAACGGCTATTGAAATTTATTGAATCAAATGACTTCAGAACCCTGACAGATTTTCAACAAACGTTGCCCGAAAATGCAAAACCGGAATCATGGATAAATGCCGGCGGTCAACTCATCAGAAAGTCTGCGTTCGACAACCTGCTGTCAGATATTGAAAACGGCAACATTCAGGGCTGGCAGGACATTCATTTGTTTTATCAGGAACAAGCGGCTAATTATCCGACCGATCAATTACATCATGCGTTGGACACACTCCAGGTGGTTCACGGCAAATCAATCAAACATATTCCGGTTGCTGAATTTAAAAACCTGTTGGCGCAAAGTGCAACAACCGCAGCATGGATCACAGAAGGCATTTTTTGTTCCAGACAAAAAGACTACCTGAATCCTTTCCGGCAAATGGTTTATCAAAACGAACAGGAAATGGAAGAGGTGATTGGCAAACTCGATGACAATGGTTTTATTATAAATCAATACAACGTGCTGGCAGCCTACAAAGCCTCGATAGAGAATCTGATACAAAGATGGTTCTGAACATCATTTCGACATTCTATGGAAGGGTTGTCATACTTTTTATCTGTTCCTGATAAACTTGAATCGATAAACATTTCCGTAATCATCGATTGCATGAAATATATACAGTCCAACTGGTAAGGTTTCTGTTCCGGCATCCAAAAATGAATTGCCTCGAGGTAAGAGGACAGTTCCTTTTTTTAAACGGGTTCCATTCGTTGAAATAATTTCATATTTCAGAACTTGTGATTTTGCCGACCAGATCGATAATCTTCCAATTCCCGGTTGTTCGGGGGAAGTGATCCAGCTGCATTCGAGCGATCCGTCCGGTTCTTCATTTAATAATGCCGCCGGACTCGAATACGAATTTCCATCGGCGTCAATCATGCGTACCCAGAAAAAGTGTCTCCCTTTTTTCCCTGTATGCTTGCGCTCCCATTGATACAAATCGGTTCGCCCGATTGCCGGAATCTGCGCGATCCGTTCCGGCTGACCCGCTTTTTCTTCGTATAAATCAAAATGATCCGGCTTCCGCGGACTCTGGATCGCCCAGCTAAATAATTGGCTTCCGCCAATCAATTTTACCTGCAACTGCAACTCAGCCATTGGAAGCGGATTCTCCAGATTCACGGTACTGGCCAGCGTATAGGCAGATGCTGCAAAATCTGTATTCAAGCTCAACACCGAACCCTGAATAAAATTCCCGGTGAAAGCGGCATGCCCCGCATTGAACCAGTTCGCTGATTGAAATGCGGCTACGTTTAAAAAATTCGGATTCGTTACGCCGCCGCTTTGCACAGAGGCAAATGATAATTCAACCTGAGCCGCTTGTCCGCCGGTGGCGTCTGCCGCCAGATTCCAGTATTCTATTTTTGAAATATGGTCGAGCACGGGATCTGCCAGCATTCCAATCTCGGCTGGATTTGCGCGTTGATATTCCACCGTGAAATTTCCGGTTGCATTTTTTAATTCCAGCCAGCGCAGATTGCCTTGTTTTCCAACGGGAAAAAGAAAATACAATTCGTGATTGAGTCCGAGCTTACGCAAAGGACCATCCACATAGGTCCCCCTTAAACGAGTACTATCGACCGACACGCCGGCAAGAACATCCAGCGTGAGCAGGGCTGCAGCCGAGCTGCTGATCGGCCCACGAATAAGCTCCAATTTCCAGGGAAGCACGAGTGGCCGTTGCAGGATGGCTCCGGCGTCATTGTTCATTCGAAATCCAATCTGGTTGATCAGGGTCCCGGCCATCGCTATTTGCTGTTGCCGGGTTCCATTCAATTCCAGAAACGGCATTCCATTATTAGTCTCCGTAATGGAGGCCTGGGCAGACTGGTACAAATCCCCTTTCACCCGCAGCACGGTATTACTACCCATCCCACTGGCCAGATTGAAGACACCGCCTTCCTGGATGAAGTCGCCCTCCACCTGAATATTCCCGTTGATGCCCGTCAGATCCATACTCATCCGGACATTACTGCCAATACGCAGATTACCGCGGATTAACAGCGGATTACTGCCGGTACAGGTGTAGTTGACAGAAGCACCGTAGGCAGTGGACTGAAGTTCGAGGCTGCCGTAGGTTCGGTTGCTAACCGATATAGTATAAGAAGCCCTCGGCACGTCAAATTCGAAAACGCCCTGTTCCGTGCCGGGAGCGGTAGACAAAAATTTTAATATGCTGCTCGCATGAGAAGCACGCGTTTGATGTATATAACGTCCCCCATCGTGAATTTGGATAGAATCCGCAATATGCAGGGATTCCCCCGAGGAAATTCCCGACGCGTTGCGAAAAATGGCACCCGCATTGAGTTCGATACCATAACCGGGACCCATAACCGAAAACGCATCGTTCATTAGATTGGTAGCCGGTAAAATCAACTCGATGTTTCGTCCGGCGGAAGGAGATATATGAAGTGTTCTGATCACCACTGCAACGTTGGGAAGAAACACCTGATAGGAAAGCGGCAGGTCGCCGTTATCAAACAGTACGTCGTCGGTCGATGCCGGCAAACGGGTTCCTGACCAATTTAAAACGTTTAGCCAGTTGCTGTCCCCACCATAGCCGGTCCAGGTTTTAATCTCTGCAAATATCATCGCCGGCAACAAAAAAAAGATGAAGATGACTCCCAACGAACGGCTGATATTTTTTCTGAAAAACATACAGCAAAATAGCCCACGCAGGAACTGAAGTCAATACCACTTTGTGGTGGGTAGGGGCAAAAAAAATCCTCCACGTACATAACGGGGAGGATTCAACAATTTAAAAGAAGTTATTTCTTGATAACTTTTTTAGCGCTATCAACAACACTCGTCATTTTAGCTTTTGCTTTATCAGCAACGGCTTTAACAGTGGAGTCAACTTTTGAAGCGGTTGAATCAATCATTTTCTTTGCACTGTCAACAACTGTTGAAACAGCAGAATCTGTTTTGGCAGCAGCCGAATCGCCGCTTCCGTTGCAGGACGTCATCGCCGCGGCAATAACGAGAACAGTCAGGAACTTTTTCATTTAGGTTATTTTAGTTGGCGGCGAAATTACTTATTATTACGGAATAAGCCAAATTATTTAGTAAAATTACGCCTGAAAAGTCCTATTTCTTCCGAAAGTAGATTCGGATCGGAACGCCTTCGAAGGCGAAACTTTTACGCATCTGATTTTCCAGGTAGTTCCGGTAAGGGGTTTTGATATCATCGGGATAGTTACTGAAAAATGCGAAAGAAGGGACGGGAGTCGGCAACTGGGAAACAAATTTTATTTTAATTGAATGACCGCGCACCACGGGTGCGTGATAACTTTCTACTGCCTTCAGCATGACATCGTTGAGTTTGGAAGTCGGAATTTTTCTTTTCCGGTTTTCAAAAACTTCGAGTCCGGTTTCAATTACTTTGAAAATCCGGGTCTTTTCAGTGGCCGAAGTGTATATAAACGGCAGGTCGGTAAAGGGCGCGAAGCGCTCTTTCAGTTTTTCGGTATAGTCTCTCGAAGTGTTCGTTTCCTTATCTACCAGATCCCATTTATTCACGACGATCACAATGCCTTTGCCTTTTTTAACGGCGAGACTAAAAATGTTCAGATCCTGCGCTGTGATACCTTTTTCTGCATCAAGTAAGAGAAAACACACATCGGCCTCATCCATTGCCTTAATGGCACGGATCACGGAATAAAACTCCAGATCCTCATGCACTTTGGTTTTTCTACGGATACCGGCCGTGTCGATGAGTATGAATTCTTTCTGAAATAAATTATAATGCGTGTGAATACTGTCACGCGTGGTTCCGGCTATTTCACTCACGATGGTTCTTTCGCTTCCCACCAAGGCATTCAGCAAAGATGATTTTCCAACGTTTGGCTGACCGATGATGGCAAATTTTGGCAACGGGGATTCTTCCTCCGTTTCTTCTTCTTTTGGTATGAGTTCAGCAATGGCATCCAGCAATTCACCGGTGCCGCTTCCACTCATGGCGGAGATGAAAAAAATATTATCAAAGCCCATACTGTAAAATTCGGCTGCCTCCAGCAGACGCTCGCTGTTGTCCACTTTATTTACTACCAGAAAAACCGGTTTTACCGAACGCCGAAGCAGTTCCGCCATGGATTCGTCGAGGGTCAGAATGCCGGTGGTGGTGTCGGTCATAAAGATGATGGCATTGGCTTCCTCCACGGCAATGATGACCTGCTTTTTAATTTCCTGTTCGAAGATGTCGTCACTCTCCGGAACAAAGCCACCCGTATCAATGATATTAAAATTCTTACCGTTCCAGTCCGCAATACCATACTGACGGTCGCGTGTAACCCCGCTCTGGTCATCGACGATGGCCTTCCGCTGTTCGAGCAGGCGGTTGAATAAAGTGCTTTTTCCCACATTCGGTCTCCCTGTGATCGCTACCGTAAATCCGGACATGTATAAATAATATTAAGATGCAAAATTAATAACCATATTCGCGCAGCTGCCATTCATTGTCCCGCCATTTCGGACGAACTTTTACAAACAACTCCAGAAATACTTTTCTCCCGATAAATAATTCAATTTCTTTTCGTGATTCTGTGCCCAGCTGGCGGATCATCTTGCCGCCCTCTCCCAGCAAGATTCCTTTCTGTGTTTCGCGCTGCACGATAATATCTGCCTGAATCTTGGTAAGGGTGTCCTTTTCTTTGTATTCCTGAACCAGTACCGCCGTATGGTAGGGAATTTCATCTTCATACATGCTGAAGATTTTTTCACGGATCATTTCACCAACAAAAAATTTTACGGGACGATCCGTCATTTCATCCCCATCAAAAAAGGGTTCACCTACCGGAAGCCATTGTACGATTCGTTCTAACAACAGGTTCGTATTGATTTTCTTTAACGCAGAAATCGCGAGTACCTCCGTACAATATTTCTTCTCTTTAAAATAATCTGCCACCACCGCAATTTCGGCTTCGGACATACGCTCACTTTTATTAATGAGCACTATAGCCGGCACTTTCAAATGTAATCCAGAAAAAATCTGGTCATTTTCTTCCAGTTTGTCGCTGCCATCCAACAGCAACAATGCCAGATCGGTATCTGAAACCGCCTGACGCACCACCTCCATCATTTTTTCATGCAGCTTATACCGGGGATCTATAATACCGGGTGTGTCGGAGATTACCAGCTGGTAATCATCGCCCGTAAGAATGCCCTTGATCCGATGGCGGGTGGTTTGTACTTTATGCGAAACAATGGCCAGCTTTTCCCCCATGAGCGCGTTGAGCAGTGTACTCTTACCCGCATTGGGCTTTCCAAACAAATTAACAAATCCTGATTTCATAAAACGTTTGTAAAGGTAAACAAATAGCGATCAAATGCCTCTTCTAACCTTCCGTACACTATCACATTGACCATAAAACAAGTAAATACGGTTGGAAACATTCCGGAATTTCTTCGTTTCGTTGTTTAAACACTAAATAAATACACCGTGGCAGCCACGAAATGAAGACTGGATCCGGCACATTCAGAAATAAATTTTAAAATCCGTCACATGATGATTACGAATGTGAATGGATCTTTTGGAAAATTTGAATCGGCCATTGAAACGGAAGGCGATGATTTTTCGACTGCTAAAATTGGTTTCAGCGCTAAAATTGATTCCTTTTCCACGAACAATGCGCAACGTGACGGACATTAGAAAAATGCCGATTTTTTTAATGCAGAAAAATACCCGACCAATTCTTTTACAAGTACAAAGCTGGCGAAAGTTTCCGGCGAAGACAATACGTTAACCGGCGACCTGACCATGCATGGCGTAACAAAAAATATAACCCTCAGTGTAGAACATGGCGGGATTATCAAAGATCCATACGGAATGACCCGAACAGGCTTCACCATCGAGGGCAAAATAGACCGTAAGGCATCTAATTTGTCCTGGAATGGTCCTTTGCATGGTGGCGGACTGGTTTTGGGCGAAGGAGTTAAACTGCTGGCAAGTGTTGAATTTATAAAGCAGTCTTGAGGGAACACGAGAGACTTGTATATATTTGATCCCATGAAAGCAATATTCGTTCTGTTGTTGACCGGATCGGTGATTTTTTGTCATGCACAAAAAAAAACCGATCCGGTTCTTTTTGCCAACAGCATCCGGGAAGAAAATCTTCAAAAACATTTATACCAGATCGCCGGGCCCGATTTCGAAGGCCGCGAAACAGCCACTGAAGGTCAGCGTAAGGCAG
>JAYWCS010000327.1:0-2408 GCA_043780315.1 Bacteroidota bacterium
GCACGGTCATAACTACGAATTATATGTAACGATTAAGGGGGAGCCAGATCCGGAAACCGGATTTTTATTCGACGCGAAAAAGCTGAAGAATATCATCGAAGAGCAGGTAACGGAAAAACTGGATCATAAAAACCTGAATGTGGAAGTTGATTTTATGCAGGGAAAAATGTGTTCAACTGAAAATTTGGTCATCGGCATCTGGAACCAACTAATTCCACATCTGCCGGATAACGTGATTCTGGATGCCATTAAATTGTTTGAAACCCCCCGCATTTTCGTGGAATATTTTGGAGAGTAACTTATGGAAAGAAAAGTAGCTATTTACAGGAAAGAACATTTTAATGCGGCCCACCGGTTGTTTGTACCCGCCTGGACAGACGTCAAAAATGAGGAAGTATTTGGTAAATGCTCAAACCCACATTATCATGGTCATAATTACGAACTGATCGTTAAAGTAATAGGCGTTCCGGATCCGGTAACAGGATATGTTGTCAATCTTTCAACACTCTCTGCGATCATTCAGGAAAATGTGCTGGCGAAATTTGATCATAAAAATCTCAACCTCGATACGCAGGAATTTGCCACGTTAAATCCGACGGCAGAAAATATTGTATGCGTGATTTATGAAATACTGAGAAAAAAACTGGATGTGTCACTGGAACTTTCTGTTCGTTTGTACGAGACCGAAAGAAATTTTGTTGAATATCCCGCCTGATAAAACCTTAAGCTTAAAAAATGGCCTACAAAAAAACAGAACACTACGACGAAAAGACGACATCTGCCCTGACAATCAATTACAAGGAAATACTCGCGCAGCTGGGAGAGGATCCAAACCGGGAAGGGCTCGATAAAACACCGGAACGTGTGGCAAAAGCTATGCAGTTTCTCACCCAGGGCTATGAGCTGGATGCGCATGCGGTGTTGGATTCTGCCAAATTTCATGAACCGATGAACGAAATGATCATCGTAAAAGACATTGAGCTATATAGCTTATGCGAACATCATATGCTGCCCTTTTTTGGTAAGGCGCACGTTGCCTACATTCCGAATGGATGGATCACCGGCCTGAGTAAGATTGCCCGGGTAGTGGATATTTTTGCCAGGCGCCTGCAGGTGCAGGAAAGGCTTACTACGCAGATTTTGCAGGCTATTCAGGATACTTTACAGCCTTTGGGTGCGGCCGTTGTGATCGAGGCTTCTCATTTGTGCATGATGATGCGCGGCGTTCAGAAACAGAATTCCGTTACCACCACTTCTGCTTTTTATGGTGAATTCCAAAAAAGTGAAACCCGTACCGAATTCATCAAACTGATTTCCTCCGATTTGAATTAAACAGTCCGAAAAAGATTTTCTTTGTTGAGTCCGTCCTTTGTGGCAAATTTGTTTTTTAACCTGTTATTTGAATATGAAGCATGCGTATGTTTTTCCGGGACAGGGTTCTCAGTTCCCGGGGATGGGAAAGAATCACTATGACCAAAGTGCTTTTGCGAAAAAACTTTTTGAGCAGGGCAATGAAATAGCAGGCTTCCGGCTGTCAGATATCATGTTCAATGGGGCCGAAGCCGATCTGAAAGAAACCAATGTTACCCAACCCGCTATTTTTCTCCATTCAGTTATCGCCTTTAAGACAGTAGATAACGCTCGCCCCGAAATGGTGGCGGGCCATTCGTTGGGAGAATTTTCTGCCCTGGTGGCCAATAGTGTTTTGTCATTTGAAGATGGTATGCGTTTGGTGATTATCCGTTCGGCAGCGATGCAAAAAGCCTGCAGTTCAAATCCGGGTACGATGGCCGCGGTGCTCGCACTGGAGGACGCGCAGTTGGAAACGATTTGTCGTCAGCTATCAGAAGAAACCGGTGAAGTATTGGTGCCGGCAAATTATAATTGTCCGGGTCAGATCGTGATCAGCGGTTCCCTCAGAGGTATAGAACTGGGCTGTGAAAGATTGAAGGCGGCCGGTGCGCGCCGGGTAGTGATACTCCCGGTGGGTGGCGCGTTTCATTCTCCGCTGATGGAACCTGCCAAAGAAGAATTAAAAACGGCGATCGAAAAAACAACTTTTTATAATCCAACCTGTCCCGTTTACCAGAACATTGTCGGAAAAGCCGTGTTGGATAAAGAAGAAATTAAAAAAAATCTGATCGGCCAGCTCACGGGCCCCGTTCGTTGGACACAATCCATTTTGGCCATGGTGAAAGATGGAGCGACGCATTTTACTGAAATAGGCCCGGGTAAAGTGTTACAGGGACTCATCGGTAAAATCGATAAAACGGTTGTGAGTTTGGGCGTCAATTGATAGCGATCGTTAATATTCCAGGTTCAAAGAACAGTTCACCCATTCATTGCTGAGCTCAGCGCCATATTTTTTATAAAACTGGATTGCAGGTTCATTCCAATCCAGCACCTGC
>JAYWCS010000328.1:0-5897 GCA_043780315.1 Bacteroidota bacterium
GGATGGTCTTTTTGATAAGGTGCTGAGGGATGACCTGATAAGTTACCGTGACATCCAGATCCGCGTCCAGCTCAGGGACATGAGTATTCCCCGTCAGCGTGATGAGGCTGTCGTTTCCCGTCCAACGCTGTCCCTTCCAGGAAGGAATGGAGGCCGTAACGCTGAGGTCAAGGTTCGATAGCTGTATGGAGAATTCTTCCGAGCGATTAACCCGCAGCCGGTTGCCTTCATATACCAATACCTCGAATCCTTCCCGCGCGTCGCCCGCCACTTTAAGGTGCAACCGGCTGGTTTCCTGCATCTGGGAAACACCGCTTAAAGCAAACAATAACAGGCAGGCGGAGAAACTGGTTTTGACAAATTTCATATAGAGCATTCGGGTTATAAATATATAACTGGGCGGCAGGCGAAAGGGTACACTATATGTACAATCTTATGTACTCCGGTTACGTAAATGGTGGATTCACATAGTAATATGCAAAAACTATGTTTGGAGGGTCTGCTGGGCGCGGTACTCGCTGGGAGCAGCCTGGTAACGTTTTTTAAATTCGCGGAAGAAATAGGATTCGTTATTGAATCCCGTTCTGAGAAAGATTTCCGATATGTTCAGCCGGGTCGTCACGAGCAAATGGGCCGCGTATTTTAAGCGGATATGTTTAATGAATTCTCCGGGCGTTAAACCGGTCAGCGTTTTCAGTTTCCGGTACAACTGCATTTTGCTTAGGCAGAGTATTTTTTCTATCCGGACTGCATTAAATTCTGTTTCGCCCATGTTTTCTTCAATGATCTGTACCAGCCTGCCAAGAAACTGCCGGTCCGTCGGCGGCAGGTCTCCTTCCGCCGGCAGATCTGCTTCCTGCGCATCTTTGAAAAAAACATGGAGCTTTTCTACCTGCTCCAGCATCTTCCGGATGCGGATCTTCAGGTGCGGTGTATGAAAGGGTTTGGCGATATAGGCATCGGCGCCTACTTCATATCCCTCCATATGCTGCTCAACGGTGTCGCGGGCAGACAACATAATAAACGGTATATGACAGGTCGCAGGCTTGTTTTTTATCCTTTCGCATAATTCCAGCCCGTTGATATTGGGCATCATGACATCACAGATGATGAGATCGGGAATGAGTTGCTGCATCAGCCCAATGGCTTTTTTACCGTCTTCTGCTTCAGCAATAATATATTCATCCTTCAGCATATCCCTCAGGAGGAACCGGATTTCGGGCTCATCTTCGATGATCAGGATATTTTTCCGGTGGCCGCACTGCAGGGTTTCAACGATCGCCTCCTTGTTCTTTTCCCGGGAAACATTCTGCGTAAAAGCAGCATGGTGCGCCGTAATGGAACGATAGAGATAAGATGGATTCCCGGAGATCAGCTGTTTGTTTTCATTTTCCGACACGCTTTTTGTCGTGGCGGACAGCGGCAGTTGTACGTTAAAGAACAACCATCCGTTCCGGCTGACCGCTTCAATGCTGCCATTTAACAGAACCACCAGCTGGCGCGTAAAAGCAAGCCCAATGCCGGTCCCCATCTTATCCTTATTGTCGGCAACATAAAACCGATCGAACAGCTTTTTCAGCTGATCGGGAAGAATGGCGGATCCGGAATTGGCCACGGAGATCTCCAGCATGGCGCTGGTGCCGTTTTCCACAGCAGAGAATATAACTTTTTCGCTCGGGGCCGTATATTTAAGAGCATTGGATAAAAGGTTAAAGATAATTTTTTCCAGCTTGTCCTTGTCCATCAATCCGCTCATTCCGGATGCAATATGGATCTCATAGGCTATCTGATTTTGTTCGCTCGATGGGATAAAGGGCTCGGTGAGTTTCTGCAACATGTCGGATATATTCAGGTTCACCTGCTGACTTTTGAAAAATCCGGCTTCTCCTTTTCTGAATTCCATAAGCTGGTGCACCAGGTAGGTTAGCTTGGATGCCTGCTGGTGAATGAGCGAAACGTAACGGGTTTTTTCCTGCCGGGCCTTTGCGGCATTATCTTTTTCAATCAGCATTTCACTGGAACCCATGATGAGGGTCAGTGGCGTTTGCAATTCGTGAGCGATATTGGTGAAGAAGCTGATCCGGTCCCGGTGCAGTTCTTCTTCGCGGGTACGCAGCGCATGTTCCAGCACAAGCTGCTGTTTGATTGCCCGCCGGTTCTTACTGTACCGGTAAATCAGGTAACCCACCAGGCAGGCCAGCAAAATATAAGCGGTGAAGGCATACGGCGTGAGCCAGAAATATTGTTTCACCTGCAGGTTCAGCAGGGGTATTTCGGCTGTCCATACCCCTTCTCCATTCGACCATTTCACTTTCAGCGTATAATTACCGGGCAGAATATTACTGTACGTGATCTTCCCGGAGGTACCGGGGTAGTGCCAGCTGTTATCGTACCCTTCCATAAACCAGGCATACTCGCACTTTTCCGCATTTAAATACCTGAGCCCCTTCATTTCAAGTTCAAAAAAATCGTCTTTGCGTTCGATGGTAAAATCCTGCGGATTTTCAATGCCGGGTTGAAGGACGGTGAAACTATTTTCGTTCACTGCCTTACCGCTCATCATGATATTTGAAACCAGGAGGTTGGGGAGAGAGTTCGACCTTTTGATGTTTTGCGGAAGAAAAAAATTGATGCCATAGGTCCCTCCGAAGAACAATTGATTGAACGGATCTTTCCACACCGCCCCATCGCAAAATTCATTGCTTTGCAAACCGTCAACCTGCTGATAGTTGGTAATTTTCCCGCTTGCCGGATCTACCTGGACGAGCCCGCGGTTGGTGCTTGCCCAGATCTTCCCGAAACTATCTTCCATGATCCCGTGAATGGTATTGTTTGGCAACCCGTTGGCGGTAGTGAATTTATTAAATACCGGTTCAACTGCGGATCCCGCTGCATTGCTGATGCGGTTTAAGCCATAGCTGGTTCCGATCCATAGCTGGTTGCGGCTGTCTTTATAAAGAGATAGCACATCGTTGTTGGACAGGCTGCCTTCATAGGTAAACGCCTTGAAGGTTTTAAAATTCCGGGTTCTCTTATCCAGGAGGCTCAGGCCGCCATAGCGGCAACCGATCCACAGCCTGTTATTCCCGCCGTCTGCCAGTGCGTAGATGATATCGTTGGCGGGACCGGTATTATTGCTATTGAAAGTATATTGCTCCTGGAACGCCAGCGAAAGCCCGCCTGCGGGGTCCCTGTCAATCTTGAGATGTATCAGTCCGTAACCACTCGTTCCCAGCCAGAGGGAATGGTCAGGATCCTGCAGTATGGCATATACGGAACCAAATTCCGCATACTGGTCATGATGACGGATGGAAGACCATTTATAGAATTTTTTATCTTTTAGATCGTACGCTCCGATTCCTTTCCCGTCTGTTCCGATATAGATCTGGTCATCCGATCCTTTGATCAGCGAGTACACCGCATTGTTATCCAGTTGTTTCGGTGAGAGGAAATTATCCCTTCGCAGGGAAGCGGTTGACTTCGTCCAGAAACCAGGGATTCTGATGATGCCATTTCCCTTGGTCCCAAACCAGAGGTTCCCGTTTTCCTGGCAGAATGCCCTGACGGGCTTGTTGTAGGGATCACCGTTTTCCGAAGTCGCAATGGTTCCGAAAGACTTTGTTTTTGGAAATATTTTAATCATTCCGTTCCCGTCTGTTCCCAACCACAGTATTTGTTCACTTCCCCTAGCCAGGGAGGTCAGTCGGATATGCTGCATCTGTTCGGTTTCAGACTTCATAAAACCGGAAGGACGGAAGTCCGCATCAAAAACACTGTAACCCCTGGTGGACCAGGCCAGCAGGTAATGATCCTGGTAAAAGATCATGTCGGTAACCCCATAGTTCTTCAATGGCATGACGAGTTTCCGGACCAGGGTTTCAGGATCTATGACAAATAAGCGGTTGTCTGATGTGGTAAAGAATATGCGGCCGTTGACAAAAAAGAAATGTGTGGTCGCATTTTTTTCCCGGTAGGTGCTAACCAGCCTGAAGCCGTCCGGGGTTTTAGTCAGCAGTTCAAGATCTCCCCGACGGTTTATCAGCCAGAGCCGGTCGGATTGATCAAAAGCAAGCCGGATGATCTTGACATCATCCGGTGGCAGGGAACAGCTGCGGAAACTGTCTGTTTTTGGATCAAACCGGGTAAGGCCGTATTTGGAGGTCAGGCAAAAAACGGAACCGGAGGAATCGACCGCCAGTTCATATTCCTGTTCACTGATGCTGCTGCGCTGGCCCCTGTCGTAAAAGTAATTCTCAAATTTCCCGGAATGCTTATCGTATTTGGACACGCCTTCGATGGTGCTGATCCAGATATTTCGGGCATGGTCTTCCACCACCTGCTGGATCACATTGCTGCCGATACTTTTGTAGCTATTCTCTTTGCTGTAATTGTAAACATGGAAAGAACTTCCGTCGTACATGTTCAGGCCATCCCAGGTAGCGACCCAAAGCAGACTGTCGGCATCTTTAAAAATATTATTTATGGAACTATTGGATAAGCCGTTCCGGTTATCCAGTTGCTGAATGTAATATTGTGCAGGGGGCTGGGCAAATCCTTGTTGTAAGCAAAATTGTCCGCACAGAAGAAGGATAACTGAAATAATTCCGGTAAATCTCGTCTGGTGCAACAAGTCAATCGTTTGTTGTATGAAATTATGAAATACCTAACTCATTTATTCATCTTTTCTACTCCGCCGGGAGGGCTTTTCGTTTATCTCCATCTGTTGTAATTTTATTTAGCTTCTGCTCCAGGCAAAATATAAATTATACATCTTTAGCAAACGCCAGGGAGAAGGCGTATTTCACTGCTCATAATAAACACTACCTGGCTCCCCCGATCGCCAGAGACGCTCGATAAAAATATTATCAATCGCCCGGCCTTTGCCGTCCATGCTGATTTGTATTTCTTTTCTCAGCAGCAGTCCGGTAAACTCATCGCTGGTAAACTGACTGCCCTGATCGGTATTAAATATTTCAGGACATCCATGCATTTCAAAAGATTCTTCAACAACCTGTCTACACAAATCAGCTGTCATCGTGTTGCTCAGACCCCAGTTCAGAAGACATGTTAGCTACGGCCTCCTTTTTCCAGGTATTGATTTGATTGGGATGTAATTCATGCTTACGGGCCAGCTCCTCAAACGTGGAGCGTTCCCTTCATGCTTCCAGTACTATTTTTGCTTTGAATTCTGAACTGAACTTGCCTCTGGTTTTCTTTGCCATGTATGGTAATTTAAGATGAAAAAATCACTCTTAAATACCTGCCCTATTTTCAGGGTTTATCATAGCCTATTGATAGTACACTGACTTCTAAGAAGTTTAATTATTTTCTTGCTTTTATGGTTTTTTGTATTACAATAATTAATTTGTTTTATCCTGGCGGTTATTCCATTAATCAAGACAATTATAAGGAATTCGGGGCGGCTATTTATATTATAATATCCTTTCATTTGTTCTTTTTCTTTTGTCTATCTCATACGATATGTTATATCGCCAAATCCATAGCTTCAATGGAAAATAAAAGGAATCTTGGATTCGATTTTTATTTAAAAAATTGTTTATTGCTGTTTATTTTACCAATTGGAATCTGGTAGATGCATCCGAAAGTTAGTAGAATCTTCCACGCGGAAGAATCGGATACATTTCTAAAATAGTGTGCAAAAACAGTGTAGCCGGGATTTGTAATTGTATTTGATTCAATGACTAATTCCTACGAAACAATTTTTTTGTGGAGGAACTTGATCTTTTTGTAATAGTTATCGAATTAATAATAAAGTACCCTTTTAAATTATGACATTTCCTTTGTAAGTTTTAGCTTTAAGAATCCAGACATAGCTTCCCATCGGCTGATCGACTCCACCGAGAGTGCCATCCCATCCTTTTCCAAGTTCCTTTGTA
>JAYWCS010000329.1:0-3160 GCA_043780315.1 Bacteroidota bacterium
GGGTAAGGCAAAGTAGTAAACCGGTTTCTTCTACTTTCTTTTTTAATTGCTTAGCCTCATCCAGCGTAAACGTCATGGGCTTTTCGATCACTACATTAAAACCATGGTCCAATGCCATCATAGCCGGGGCAAAGTGTGCGAAGTTGGGCGTAACAATGGTTACAAAATCCATACGCTTATCTGCCGGCAGCTTACTTTCTTTTGTGATCATTTCATCAAAAGTGAGATAGGTCCTTTCGGGCGAAAGGAACAACATCTCACCCGAAGCCTTCGCTATTTCGGGGTTAATGCTTAATGCACCACATACGATTTCGATAAGGCCGTCCATATTGGCGGCAAGACGGTGTATGGCTCCTATGAAGGCATCCTTGCCCCCACCTACCATACCCATTCTGAGTTTACGGTTCATGGATTTGTACTTTTTTGATAATTTCCAATGTTATTTTGATGGTATGCGTCTCAAAGACGCAATAGATGTAAAGCTGATAAAAAATTTTGATGTTCGGATGATTTTATCAATCCGGGTTTAAAAATAAAAAATTACATTTAACCACTGATTGTTTTCCATATTAACTCTAACGACATGCAGACTACCCCTCAACGTAGCCAATTATTTGTTGCCAGTTGCCTGGCATTATTAGTAACTTCTCTTTCTTTCGGCATCAGGGCCGGAATACTCGGACGCTTGGGCGTCCAGTTTAATTTAGATGCTGCCCAGCTCGCAACCATTACTGCCACAGCATTCTGGGGGTTCCCGCTTGCAGTGATCATTGGTGGTATTGTAGTGGATATCATCGGAATGAAAAAATTACTGATCGTAGCATTTGTGTTTCACCTGGTGGGTATCGTACTCACCGTGTTTGCAGGTGGTTACTGGAGCCTGTTCATCTCAACCTTATGTATCGGTATTGCCAATGGTACAGTAGAAGCTGCCTGTAACCCGTTGGTGGCTACTATCTATTCAGACAATAAGACCACCAAACTCAATCATTTTCACCTATGGTTTCCCGGCGGTATTGTGATTGGTACTTTATTGGTGTATTTCCTCGACAAAGCCGGTATTGGCTGGCAGGTGCAGGTGGGTTTAATGGCCATTCCTACGATTATTTATGGTTTCCTTTTCAGTAAACTCAGTTTCCCGGTTACGGAAAGAGTAGCCAGTGGCGTTTCTTCGACCGGTATGTATAAAGCATTGCTTAATCCGCTGTTCATCTGCATGATTATCCTCATGTTCGGAACGGCTATCACAGAATTGTTTACGGGGCAGTGGATTGATGTATTGCTGAAGAACGTGTCGGACAATGCAATCCTGTTATTGACTATCGAAACGGGTATCATGGTAATAGGCCGCGGATTTGCCGGGCCGGTGGTGCATAGATTATCACCCACGGGTGTTTTGCTGATCTCGGCCATACTGGCTGCAGCCGGTTTATACCTGTTAGGACATAGCTCGGGCAATATGCTCTTTGTTGGTGCCATTGTATTTGGTATGGGCGTTTGTTATTTCTGGCCAACCATGCTGGGATTTGTATCAGAGAACCTTCCAAAAACAGGAGCGGTGGGTATGAACCTGATGGGTGGTGCGGGTATGTTTGCCGTATCTGTATATACTTTCTTTATGGGAGGATATTACGATAAACTGGTAGCGGCTAAAACACCTGCCGGCGATACATCGGAAGCGGCTATGAACGAAGCCAAGAAACTGGCGGGGCCGGAAGTATTGAATGCTACACTGATCATACCGATCATACTGATAGTAGCCTTCGCCATCCTGCTGTTTTATATGCGTGGTAAGAAAAATACAAATTCATCAACAGCTGCTGCTGCGTAAGCAATAGAAGGTTATATTTAAGGATCAATTATTATGACAAATCCATCTAACAGAAGGCATGCCATCAAAAGCATCATTGCAGGATCTGCTGCACTGGCTGCGGGCGCTGCATTGCCATCCTTCGCGGCAGCAGAAAAAGCCGAAAAAAAAGCCTACATGCTCAAAGGAAATATCCAACACTCCGTTTGCCGTTGGTGTTTTAATGGATTAACATTGGATGAACTTTGTGTGGCTGCCAATGATATCGGTTTAAAAGGGATTGATCTTGTTCCGCCCAAAGACTGGCCCACGCTCAAAAAATACAACCTCGTATCTACCATGTGTAACGGTGCCGAAATTGGCCTTACCAAAGGATGGAACGATAAACAATACCATTCTACACTCATAAAAAGTTATACCGAGCACATTGATCTTGTGGCCAATGCGGGATATAGGAACCTCTTCACCGCCAGTGGTAACCGCAATGGCATGGATGATGAGACAGGATTAAAAAATTGTGTGGAAGGAATTAAACAGATATTGAGCCAGGCTGAGAAAAAAGGGGTGATCATCACCATGGAATTACTGAACAGCAAAATAGATCACAAAGATTATATGTGCGACAGAACACAATGGGGCGTTGAATTGTGTAAGCGATTGGGTTCGCCCAATTTCAAATTATTGTACGATATCTACCACATGCAGATAGATGAAGGTGATGTGATACGCACCATCCGCGATTACAATACCTATATCGGTCATTACCATACTGCAGGTGTTCCGGGCAGGCACGAAATTGATGAAACGCAGGAGCTCTATTATCCCGCCATCATGAAAGCCATACTGGCCACCGGATTTAATGATTATGTGGCTCAGGAATTCATTCCCTTAGCAACAGACAAAATCGGATCATTAAGGAAGGCGGTGGAAATATGCGATGTGTAACGGGCGTGAATCGTGAGACGTCAGTCGTGAGTAAATATTCTTCACTCACAACTGACGTCTCACGTCTGACGATAAAAAACAAGTAAACCAAAAACCAATAAACAAAGAAACATGTCCG
Organism: Bacteroidota bacterium; assembly: GCA_043780315.1. Classification (GTDB taxonomy): domain Bacteria; phylum Bacteroidota; class Bacteroidia; order Chitinophagales; family Chitinophagaceae; genus Puia. The sequence continues at coordinate 2,874 of JAYWCS010000329.1, forward strand.
ATCAAAACTACGACGCAATTGTTGTCGGCTCCGGGATTAGCGGAGGCTGGGCGGCGAAAGAACTTACCGAAAAAGGGTTAAAGGTCTTGATGCTCGAACGTGGCCGTAACATTGAACACATCAAAGATTATGTGAACGCCAACAAAGAAGCATGGGATTATCCGCACCGCGGAAGAAGAACGCAGGCGATGATCAATGATTATCCTGTGCTGAAACGCGATTACCCTTTGAATGAAACCAACCTCGATTATTGGGCAAGCGATAAAGACAGCCCGTATACCGAGATC
>JAYWCS010000330.1:0-3246 GCA_043780315.1 Bacteroidota bacterium
TTTTCTGCCGTAAAAAAGAATAAAATCATTTTTGTGGGCGATCCCGGTCAGCTGCCACCGGTAAAACAACTATTCAGCCCGGCTCTTGAAATGGAGTGGCTGGCGGATCAGCACCGGGTAGCGGTTTCGATCACATTGGAGAAAATAGAGCGTAACGAGGCGGATAATGATATTCTTTTATTTGCTGCGTCAATACGCAGTATGGGACAGGAAAAGGGCTTAACCCGTTTTCCGAAATTGTCGGTATCCGGTTTAAATAATGTCAAGCTTCACCCAACTGATATTTTGCTTTTTAAAAATTATGTTACCCGATTCCGGGAAACCGGTCCGGATAGTACCATTGCCATTGCCAGAAGTAACCGCATGGTAAATGATATCAACCGCGCGGTTCGCCGTGATTTATATGGTCAGGTGGATCTTGCCGTGCAGAAGAACGATGTATTGCTGGTGATTCACAATAATTATTCGGTTCCCCTGGCGAACGGGGATTTTGTCGTGTTGGTTGAAATCGGTGAAATATCAATTCGCGACCAGTTGCGTTTTCAACGGGTGCGCCTGAAGGCACTCCTTTCAAATACTGAATATGAGATATTGATTTCACTCGACATCTTATACGGCCCGGAAACAAATTTTACAAAAGATCAATCCAGGGCGATCATGGTTGATTTTAACAGCCGGATGAAAAAAAGAAATATTCATACTAATTCAATAGAGTACAAAGAAAAAATGCTCAAAGATCCCTACCTGAATTGTCTCCGGGCGAAATACGGTTATGCCGTTACCTGTCATAAGGCACAGGGCGGAGAATGGAACGAGGTATATTTGTTTCTTGAAAAAAGTATGTATGCCATGCCCCATTCTGAATTATTCCGCTGGTGGTATACAGCCGTAACCCGCGCACGCAAGGAGTTACATCTGGCTAATAACTGGTGGATACAATAGGCAATTGGATGAGGAAGGCGGTTTCTTCTCCTTCGCTTGTTTTTACTTTTATTTATCCCCCATGTACTTTGACAATATCATAACTCAGTGAAAGGCCCAGTCCGGTTCCCTGACCAGGGGGCTCGGTGATAAAAAAGGGTTGAAAGATCTTGTCCTGGATATTTTCCGGGATATCATTTCCGTTTTCTTTACTTTCAATTTCTACCAAATCGTTCTGCGTTGAATATTTACCCGGTCGGAATCGACCAACTTTAAAAAATATATTGAGAATGGGGGATTTGTTTTTGCAGACGATTGCAACCATAATATTGATGGATTGTTTGCGAAATCTTTTGAAGCGCAGATGGACAAGTCTATTCGTTGCCGGGGTACTAAAAAAGATTTCAAATAAGCATGCCCTCTATAACGCTTTTTTCAAATTTGAAAAAGGCCCTCCGCCCACTTCTTTCGAATTGAACGGTTGGGAAGACGACCTCATTCATGATTAATTAAAAGCCATTGACATCAATGGAAGCATTCCCGTATTGTACGGCAAAAAAGATTACGGCCGCGAATGGGATTATGATTTCCGGAACAAACGTTTCCTGGATGAAGACAATACAAAATTTGGTGTGAATATTATCATCTATGCCATGGGCGTTTAAGCTTTCATTAATTACTGCCGTCCGTGCTGACCGATTTTACATTCAATGAATTTATCCATACCGCTATTTTGCGCGCATCGGCCACTGACACCTGGGGCATTGCGGGCATCGGCGTCGAAAACTCCGGCCAGTGCGACGGTTTGGGCATATGAATTAAGTGAATAATCTGATCAACGGTATACTTACGTTTTGCCACGTCGGCATATGCCGGCCCCACTTGTTTTTTATCAGAATTATGGCAGGATAAACAATTGTTTACCTGGAGAATGGGTTTGATGTCGGCATACGTATATGATTTCCTGATTGCCGAAGGATTGGTTTTTGGACCTGGTAACATTTTTCCATTAGAAGGAACTGATTTTCCTTTTAATTCTTTCGCCGAATTTTTTGTGCTCACTTCGGTTATCATCAGTTTCGTTCCTTCCGGGATATTATTTAACGTATAGTAGGCAACCGGATGAATCAGGGCAAATGAATTTTGATCATCCAGAATACCATTGAGCGTGATCGTATGAATATAAAATCTGCGGAGATTATCCACGATTAAACGGGCTCTCATTCCATCAGCAGATAGTTTAATCCCTTTGATGGGACATTTCTCAGTATTCATGGGCGGACTTCCATAAACGGCCTGGTATTTATAGATAAAACTTTCGATCGAGTAAGAAGCAATATCCTCCGCATATTTTTTATTGGCCGGTTTGGTAAATTCAATCTCAAAACCGTCTGGCATGGCGCGTATGGCACGCATTTCAAAGGGTACACTGTTATTCCAGACCAGGCGCTGTAATCCTTCAGAGGCATCCCCTGCAGATCCCCAGCCGCGGTTTGTTTCACCTTCCACCAAAGATCCATCCTGCGCCCAGGTCAGGCGAACAATGCCGGACTGAAATCCACTTCTGAAAGCCCAGGCGGCGCCCTGGTATTCACCATTTATTTTTTCCATAAAAACCCGGTCAATCATGCTTTGACCCTGATCACATACGAGTAATTGTCCGGCAAAGGGACCAAATACGCCGTCCGGAATTTTTACTATTTCTGCATTTGAAACCCCTAAGATTGTGTGCGGAAGCCATACTGCCGGTAATTGTAAATCCGGAATAGATTTTTTCACCTCAAATAATGTTGTAAACTTTTTGCCTGGATCATCGGTGGGTTGTACTTCCTGTCCGTAGTCATTGTGAATGATGGCCGGAGGCGGGTTTTGTGCATACACCTGTTCCAGCGTGGTTTTCACAGGAGAATTGGGTCTTCCGGCCCAAACCAGACTGGCCGGATGTCCCATGAAAGCGCCCTTTCGAATCGGCATAATACTGCCGGATCCTACCCAGTCGCCCTGATTATCTGTATAAAATAAGGAATCATCGATCATGCTGATACCACAGGGCGAACGCATCCCGGCGGCCCACGGTTCCATTTCACCATTCGCCAGAATATGCAGGGCCCATCCGCGCCAGGGCGCATTGCTTTTCATATTCCACCAGTTCGGGGGACAGGTACAATTTAAAGTGACGTAAAAAGACCCGTCGGACGCGATCTTCGGTCCGTAACTGTATTCATGATAATTTCCGGTAAGCGGCCATGCATAAACCGTTTCGTACACATCTGCTTTGCCGTCCATGTTGGTGTCTTCGAGTTTTGTCAGCTCCCCCCGCTGCGC
>JAYWCS010000331.1:0-14965 GCA_043780315.1 Bacteroidota bacterium
TGCCAGTTAGTAATGCCGCGGATGCATTGCAGGGCAGAGCGACGGGTGTGGACATCGTTCGGGATGATGGTTCACCCGGAAGCATTCCTTCCATTCGTATTCGCGGAACGGGAACGATCAATAATTCAGATCCACTAGTTGTTATTGACGGTGTGCCGTCCGGCGGTTTGAACGATGTGAATCCAAATGATATCGCTTCAATTGATATCCTGAAGGACGCCTCGGCATCTGCTATTTATGGATCACGGGCTGCCAATGGGGTGGTGCTGATCACAACTAAGAAAGGCAGATATGGCGAGGGTGTTAAGACGAATGTGAATCTATATGCAGGTCAGGAAAAACCGGTGAAATTCATCGATATGCTGCAGGCTCCGGACCTGGTCAATCTGAAAAAAGAAGCGTATACCAACGACGGTCTTCCCGTGCCGATTATATGGAACGATCCGAATTATGCGGTACAAAGAACCGATTGGCAGCGTGCTTTGATGACCTCGGGTAATATTCAAAATGCGGATGCCGCGGTACGCGGGGGCAATGCCACATCCAATTATAGTTTTTCCGGTAACTATTTCAATAATACCGGAATGATTCCCAATGCGTTTTTCAGACGTTACAGTTTCAATGTCAATTCTGAACATAAAATCGGAAGCCATTTAAGAGTTGGAGAAACGATCCTGTATTCGGGCACGAACGGTGTTTCACCGAACACAAAATCTTCACAGACCGGATTGGTTTGGAGCGCGATCCGTTTCAATCCGGCAATACCCGTCAGAAACCCTGATGGCAGCTGGGGATCTTCGCAGGCGGATAATCAGCTGGGTGATATCAATAACCCGGTGGCCACGGCGAGTGAAACGGACGCCTACAAAACCAACGACAGAATTCTGGCCAATGCCTACGTTGAAGTCGATATCGTAAAAGGATTGAAATTCCGCGCTAACTACGGATATGATCATTCGAGTGGTGACTCTTACAATTTTAATATAGCGATGCCCGGTCAGACGAGGGGGCCGTCTATATCCAATATCGATCGCAGATTTGAAAAAAACACGACGTTACTGGAAGAATATTTCCTGACCTACAATGCCTTGTTCAATGACGTGCATTCCCTGACCCTGATCGGTGGTTATTCTGCACAGACTTACAGTGGCAACTATTTTACTGCCGGCCGAAATGGGTATGCAGATACGAGCCATGACCAGCGTGTATTGAATCTCGGCAATTTGTCATCTTCCAGCAACTCCGGAGCCAATAATAATAATTCCGGATTGCAGTCTTATTTTGTTCGGGCCAACTATGCTTTTGAAGGCAAATATTTATTTACTGCAACATTCCGCGCAGATGGATCCAGTAAGTTCGCGCCGGGCCAGCGTTGGGGTTATTTCCCCGCATTCTCTGCGGGATGGCGCGTGTCGGATGAAAAATTCTTCAAGGATAATATTAAAGCCATTAGCACCCTGAAATTTACGGGTGGCTGGGGAGAACTTGGTAACCAGAATATTGGCGACTTCCAATATCTCAGTATCATATCCCTGGGGGGTGGAAGTAATTACGGATACAATTTAGGTTCTACCACAACGAACAATAACGGCTCCGCGGTGACGAGTCTGGCGAACCCCAATATAACCTGGGAAAGAGCGGTCATGACCAATATCAGTATGGAACTGGGATTTCTGGACAATCATCTGAATGCCGTTGTGACGTACTATAATAAGAACACGTCGAAAATGCTGATTCCCTATCAGCTCGTCGAAACTTTTGGTGCGCAAACCAATCTGCCGGATGATGGAGGGAATATTACTTTACCTGACTACAACTTAGGTGAGTTAAATAACCACGGGGTGGAAATTGAATTGAACTACCAGAATAAAGCCGGTAAACTGGATTATTCATTGGGGGTCAACGGAACTTTCAACAGTAATAAAGTAACGAAACTGTACGGCAGTTCCACCTATATCGGTTCTACGCCCTATGGCCGGGAAAATACCGATATCTCCCGGACCTATGAAGGTCAGCCCATTGCTTCCTTCTATGGTTTTAAAGCGAATGGCCTATATCAAAATCAGGCAGAAATCGACAACGATCCAAATATCGCCAACGATCCCAACAAGGCGAATATCAAACCGGGAGATGTGAAATTCCTGGATGTCAGCAGTAAAACCAAGGGCACGAAAGATGGGATCATCGACGATCACGATCGCGTGAATCTGGGTAATCCGAATCCGAAATTTGTATACGGCTTTCATGGATCACTGGGCTTCCAGCATTTCGACCTGAATTTTAATTTTGTCGGCGCAACGGGTTTTCAACTCTATAATGCGGATCGCCTGGCCGGTCTGGATGCCACGCAGGTATACAACTGGTACGGAGAACAAAAGGGGAGATGGCATGGTGAAGGAACCAGTAATAGTATTCCGCGTTTAAGTATCGATAACCTGAATGCCAACTACCGGTCATCCAGCCTCTGGGTACAGAACGGCGCCTACATGAGCCTGAAGAGTTTATCTATCGGATACACAATTCATAAAATAAAAATCAGCGATGTGGTTTTACCGGAGGCACGGTTCTACCTCACGGCCTACAATCTGTTCATGATCACAGGGTATAAAGGATATTCGCCTGAACTAGGGTATACAAATCCTTCCAATATGCCGAATTCACAAAGAGGAGTGGATCTCGCACAATATCCGGCAGCAAGAAGTTTACTCGTCGGTATTTCCCTTAATCTTTAGTCCTGTAAAAAAAACAAAATGAAAAAGAAGCCTATAAAATATATCATAATTTCTTCTCTGGCCCTGATGGCAATTGTCATCTTCTATGGCTGTGTAAAAAATCCGCTGGTTAAAAATCCGACAGGGTCCTATACAACGGCCAATTACTGGCGTAACCAGAATGATGTAATCGCCGGTGTGTTGGGCATCTACAACGTGCTGTATATCGAAGATTGGATCGGGCATAATCTTTATGTTTATGATGATCAGTCCGATGATATTTCTGTTGACGGTGATCATCCGGATTTTAAAGTGATCGAAAGATTGAATGTCGATCCAACCCAGCAGCTGGTATATATCACCTGGCCTTTTGCCTACGAACAAATTGCCCGTGCGAATAATGCGCTCATTTATATTCCGAAAGTTCCGGTGATGGATGAAGCGATACGTACCCGTTCCATGGGAGAAGCTTATTTTCTGAGAGCCTACACGTATTATATACTCAGTAATATTTATGGTGAAGTACCTATAATTACAGAAAGTAATGTTTTAACAGGAACCTATAATGTGCCAAAATCGAGTGTTGACAGCGTTCGCGCATTAGTGGAATCGGATTTGCTGAAAGCTGCCACTATGCTGCCAGAAACGTATACCGGCGCCGACCGCGGTCGGGTGAGTATGGGAGCCGCCTGGGGAATGCTCTGCAAGTTATATATGACGGAAGAAAGATTACCCGATGCGATTACCTATGGATCCAAGGTCGTAGGGGATGCAAACTATGCGCTGACTCAGAACTATGCCGATAATTTCACCTCCGGAACGCAGGAGAACAATAGCGAGATTTTATTTGCGGTATGGAATGGGAACGGCGAAGCGAATTTGCCGAATTCGCCGATCAGTATCTATTTTTCTCCCAGACCATGGCAGGGATGGGGCTTTCATCATCCTACCGAAAATTTTGCGGAAGAGTTTGAAGCCGGTGATGTCGTTCGTAAAAAAGCGACCCTGATATCTGTCGGTGATTCGGTTCCTCATCAAACAAACCTGAATCAGGTGAGCGCAACGGATGCGACCAGTCCTTTTTTTACTGGTATGACGGGTCAGTCAACCGGACGCCTGTTGCCTTCCATGTCGACCACCGGATATTATATTCATAAATACACGGCCTACCTGGCGAATGGCGACGGCGGGCTGGATTTCAATCTCAAACAACCGCTATTGCGCAGTTCCGATATTTATCTGCTGGTGGCGGAAGCCAAAATCCGCACAACCGGTGTCGGTTCGGGCGATATAGAGATGAACGCGGTTCGTCAGCGTGCAGGGCTTTTGCCTGTGAATGGTGCCGATATAACACAACTGATTCACGAACGCCGGGTTGAGCTGGGCGGAGAGAATGTTCGCTGGCAGGATCTTTTGCGCTGGGACAAGAAAGGTATTGTCAATCTGGATACGATTGTTGGTAAACCTAAAATAGCTTCCCTGCTTCCTCCGTATAATGGAGCTGTTGTTATACCTGCCCGCACATTTATCCGGCCGAAGAATTATTATATGCCATTACCACAGGAAATTATTGACGAGAGCAAAGGAGTAATTGTTCAGAATCCAAATTATTAAAAGTTTTCTTTGATCATTGATTTCGTTATCACTTAATTAGAAACCTATAAAAGAAATTCTTTTATAGGTTTCTTTTTTAAACAATCATATGCGTCTGACAAAAAATATACTGTTATTCATGTTTTGTCTCGGCAGCTTCCACGCCTTCGCGCAATTCGATCAGCGGGCCGTGGATTCTTTTTTGCAGCGCATTGTGAAAGAGAAATCTGTTGTATTCATTTCCGAATATATTCCGGAGCAAAACGGAAAGGATGTTTTTGAAATTGATAAAAAAAAGGGGAAAATAATACTCCGCGGCAGCAACGGAGTGAGTATTGCTTCGGCACTGAATTATTATTTAAAAAATGTCTGTCACCGCATCATCACCTGGAACGACTTGGATCTGGAGCTGCCAAAAGTATTGCCGTTTCCTCAAAAATTGATTCACCGCGTAACGCCGTATACCTACCGCTACTACCTGAACTATTGTACGTTCCAGTATTCGATGGCCTGGTGGAACTGGGATCGATGGCAGCAGGAGATCGACTGGATGGCATTGAACGGCATCAATATGCCTTTGGCGCTGACAGGCGAAGAAACCATCTGGCAGCAGGTATACCGGTCCATGGGATTTAGTGATCAAGAGCTGGATAAATTCTTCACGGGACCGGCTTATTTTTCCTGGTTATGGATGGGCAATATCGATGGTTGGGGCGGTCCGTTGCCGGCGCATTGGAAGGAAACCCATTTTACATTACAGAAAAAAATTGTGGAGGCGGAACGGTCCATGGGAATGAAAACGGTATTACCAGCGTTCACCGGTCATGTACCGCCGACGTTTAAGGACCGGTTTCCGGAGGCGAAAGTAAAAAAAACGAATTGGGATGCAGGTTTCGGAGATGTGTATATTCTCGATCCGCTGGATCCGATGTTTGAACAGATCGGAAAAAAATTTTTAGAAGCACAAACGGCTGCTTATGGTACCGATCATTTGTATTCAGCCGATACCTTTAATGAGAATGTGCCACCCACCTCCGATTCGTCCTATCTGGATCAGATGAGTCAGAAAGTATTTGCTTCGATGGCGGAGGCCGATCCAAAAGCAGTCTGGGTGATGCAGGGATGGATGTTTCATTATAACGCATCTTTCTGGAAGCCGGCCCAGATACAGGGGCTGTTAAATGCCGTGCCCAACGATCATATGATCGTGCTGGATCTCTATAGTGAAAGCCATCCGGTATGGAACCGCACGCTGGCTTATTATGGAAAGCCCTGGATATGGAATCTGCTGAGTAATTTCGGCGGAAATATCAGTCTCTGGGGACGCATGAACGCTGTGGCGCTCAATCCTTCCATCGCTTTGCATGACCCGGCCGCCGGAAAAATGACCGGCATTGGCCTTACCCCGGAAGGCATCGAACAGAATCCGGCGTTATATCAGCTTATGCTCGAGAATGTATGGCAAAACGTTCCGGTGAGTCTCCCGCTTTGGTTAAAGGAATATACCCTTGAACGCTACCATGTTTTTAATGCCGACATCAACGAAGCCTGGAGAATATTGGCCGGTACAGTATATGAAGGCGGGCTGGGAGAAGGCGGGCCGGAATCTATTATCGTTGCCAGGCCGACTATCAATGGATGGGCAGACCGGGTAAGAACCAAACTCGATTTTAATGCCAAAAATTTAATGCCGGCCTGGGCATTGTTTATCAAAGCAGCACCTGTCTTACAACAAAGCGATGGATTTCAATACGACCTGGTCGATCTCACCCGGCAGGTACTGGCCAATCAGGCAACGCCTTTACAACAGCAATGGGTACTGGCTTATCTGGAACATGATACAGCGGCTTTTGAAAAATACAGTGGAAAATTTATTGAACTCATGGATGACATGGACACGCTCTTAAATACGCGCAGGGAGTTTCTGCTCGGAAAATGGATCGCCGAAGCCCGGCAAAACGGAATCAGCGCAGAGGAAAAGAATTTGTATGAAAAAAACGCCCGCGACCTCGTAACGCTATGGGGTGACAAGGAAAGTGAATTGCATGAATATTCGAATCGTCAATGGGCTGGCCTGATTAAAGGATTTTACAAACCAAGATGGGAAAAATTCTTTCAGTACCTGAAACAAAAAATGGCCGATGGCGGTCGGATGGAAACCACTGATTTTGACAACGGGATCAAAACATGGGAATGGCAATGGGTGAACGATCATTCAGTTCAATATGACTCGCTACCCAGAGGGAATGCGGTGGTGACAGCAACCCGTTTATATGAAAAATATCGGGTGATGAGGTGAAGAGATTGAAGTTTATATTTGTAATGACGGTACACAATGACACATTAAATTTGAGAGATGAAAAAGCAATTCTTTCTTTTAGCTTTTTGTTGCCCATTATTTATTTTCGCGCAACCAACCGTTAGCATTATTCCGAGGCCCGTAGATCTTCAAATATCCGACGGTCACTTTACCATCGACAAGAATACAAGTCTGCAATTCGATCTGGCACAAAAGGAATTAGGCGTTGCTGCCGGTTTCTTTACCGCGTATATCAAAAACATCAGCGGGTACAGCCTGCCGCTTCAATCGAAAAGCGGAAAAAAAATCGTACTGGAAATTAAAAAAAATGCGGTGCTGGGGGAAGAAGGATATCAGTTGCGGGTGACCTCTTCTTCGGTGATCATCCGTGCCAATACCAGAGCGGGTATCGTATACGGTATGCAGACATTATTTCAGACGCTCCCGGCCATACGCACCAATGCCGCGCTGGCAGTGCCCTGCATGGAGGTAACCGATTATCCCCGCTTTAAATGGCGGGGCATGATGCTGGATGTGAGCCGGCATTTTTATTCACCGGAAATGGTGAAAGAGTTTCTCGATCTGATGGCCTCCTTTAAAATGAATGTGTTTCACTGGCACCTGGTGGATGATCCGGGATGGCGTATTGAAATAAAAAAATATCCTTTACTCACACAGGTAGGTGCCTGGCGCATCGACCGTACGGGCGAAGTCTGGGGTAAGGCAACACCTGCCAAAGCAGGGGAGAAGCCAACCTATGGCGGATTTTATACACAGGAACAGATAAAAGAAATTATTCAATACGCGGCCCTCAGAAATATCACGATCGTTCCCGAAATAGAAATGCCGGGTCATTCTGCCGCAGCCATCGCCGCTTATCCCTATCTGAGTTGTGCGCAACAGCCCCAGTCGCCGGTGACAGAAGGAGACTATACAAATATCAACGCCAATTATTGCCCGGGAAATGATAGTGTCTTTCTGTTTTTGCAGGATGTTTTGTCGGAAGTGATCAACCTGTTTCCGTCAGTCTATATCCATATCGGGGGCGACGAAGTAGATAAAGAACCATGGAAGAAATGTGCCCGCTGTCAGGCGCGTATGAAAGCACTCGGATTGAAAAATGAGGAAGAACTGCAGAGTTATTTTATCAAACGGATCGAAAAAATCGTGGTGGGTAAAAAACGGAAAATGATTGGATGGGATGAGATACTGGAAGGCGGTCTGGCTCCTGAAGCTGCCGTCATGAGTTGGCGCGGCGAAGAAGGGGGTACCAACGCGGCAAAAATGAAACATTTCGTGGTGATGACTCCGGAAACACCCTGTTATTTTGACCATTATCAGGCAACGCCCGAAACGGAGCCACTGGCCATTGGTGGATACAATCCCATTAAACTGGTGTACGCCTACGAGCCGGTTCCTAAAGAACTGGATGCAGCAGAAGCAAAATATGTGATGGGTTCCCAGGCGAATGTGTGGACCGAATTCATTAAAACCCGGGAGCATCTGGAATACATGTTGCTGCCGCGTATGCTGGCATTGGCAGAAGTGTTATGGTCAGCGAAGGATCAGAGGGACTGGGACGATTTCAGTACCCGTTTGCCTTATCATTTCAGGGCATTTGAACAAAAAGGATTTCATTACTGTAAAAGTGATTCAGCCTTAAAGAGTATAACCATTTCGAAATAGAAAAACCGGAGTTTTTTAAGGCAGTAAGGAGCATAAAAGATCTCGCAGTAAATCCATTTACATTTATTTTTGGAGGTCATGAATAGATCATTTGCCTTTTTTAGTACTTTCTGAAAGCAATTTTAAACTGCGTATTTATGGGGGATTTTCAGGTTAAGAAGCAACCAAAGAAATATGATGTCGTGATTGTCGGATCCGGAGCGGGTGGGGGCATGGCAGCTTATGTTTTATCGAAGGCAGGTCTTAAAGTTTGTGTGTTGGAAGCCGGAGGAATGTTCGATCCGGCGGTGAACTCCGCACAACTAAAAAATCCCTGGGATTCTCCCCGCCGCGGAGAGAGTACAAAATTTCGTCCCTTTGGAGATTTCGACGGCTCTTACTGGGGCTGGGATATCGATGGGGAACCCTATACCAAAGCGGAAGGCACGAAGTGGGACTGGTGGCGCGCACGGATGGTCGGCGGCCGAACCAATCACTGGGGACGAATCTCCCTGCGTTTCGGACCCAAAGATTTCAAACGAAAGAGTATCGATGGACTCGGCGATGACTGGCCCATCGGTTATGAAGATATCAAACCGTATTATGACAAAATTGATCAGCTGATAGGTTTATTTGGCACCAATGAAGGCCTGCCCAATGATCCGGACGGTATCTTTTTGCCCCCACCTAAGCCGAGGTTACATGAATTATTTATAAAAAAATCGGCCAACGGCGTCGGTATTCCCGTGATTCCGTCCCGGTTATCGATTCTTACAAAACAAATTAACAAAGAACGCGGCGCTTGTTTCTATTGTGCGCAGTGCGGACGCAGCTGCAAAGTATATGGCGATTTTTCTTCTTCTTCGGTGTTGGTGAAACCGGCCGTGGCAACGGGGAATGTGGATCTGATTACGAACGCCATGGCGCGGGAAGTGCTCACAGATTCCGAAGGTCAGGCGAAGGGAATTTCTTACGTCGATAAAATGGATCTGCAGGAATACCAAGTGTATGGCCGAATCGTTATCCTGGCCGCCAGCACCTGCGAAACCGCGCGTTTATTACTGAATTCGAAATCTTCCCATCATCCAAACGGTCTGGCGAATGCGAGCAACGTGGTGGGTAAATATTTGCATGATTCAACAGGCGCCGGAATGGGCGGTATCGTGCCAGCGCTATTCGACCGGAAACGATATAATGAAGATGGCGTTGGCGGAATGCATGTGTATACGCCCTGGTGGCTCGATAATAAAAAACTCGATTTTCCGAGGGGATACCATATCGAATATGGCGGCGGATTTGATATGCCCTTATATGGATTCAGTTGGGGGATTGAAGAAACAAACGGAAAATTTATCGTTAACGGAAAGCAGAAAGAGGCCGGTGGTTATGGTTCGTCGCTGAAAGAAGATCTGCGCTATACGTATGGCGCTGCGATCGGCATGGCCGGACGCGGAGAAGCCGTTGCCAACATCGATAACTATTGCGAACTTGATCCAGGCGTGGTGGATAAATATGGTATTCCGGTGTTACGGTTCCATGTAAAACATTCTTCTTACGAAATCAATCAGGCCAAACACATGAAGGAGACCTTCACGGAAATTCTTCATAATATGGGCGCCATCATTACCTCCGGCGACAAGGACGATGCCAGCACGAACTGGGGTTTAAATAATCCGGGGAATGTGATTCATGAAGCCGGCACCGTACGCATGGGAAATGATCCCAAAACGTCGGCACTTAATAAATGGAGCCAGGCACATGATTGCAAAAATCTTTTCTGCGTAGATGGAAGCCAGTTTGTTTCGCAGGCAGATAAAAATATCACCTGGACGATCCTCGCGTTGTCGATGCGGGCCTCTGAAAATATTATTGACCAGATGAAAAAACAGAATATTTGATTTTTGTCTGAAGGAATGAAAAGAAAAATAACCTGAATTAAAATCTTTGATATGGATAGGAGAAAATCTTTAAAAACGTTGCTGATTGGTGGTTTATCAGTTGGTGTGGTGGCAGAAGCCTGCAACTCGACGGACAAAGAAAAAGTTGCGGAAAAGGGATCGGTTGTTCGTCCCGATCAGGCTGACCGCATGCCGGAAGAAATTATCCATGATAAAAAACTTGAAGAGGAAGTGTTTTTTACTGCCAATGAAATGGCTGTCATTACCGTGTTGTCAGATATCATCATACCCAAAGATGCATTCAGTGGCAGTGCCTCTGATGTGAAAGTGCCGGAATTCATCGGGTTTATGGTGAATGATAAACCAGATGAGCTGCAGGTGCCCCTGCGGGGCGGTATCCGCTGGCTGGAGCTGGAGTCTGTGAAAAGATTTGATAAATCTTTTACAAATCTTACCGGAGCTCAGCAATTGCAAATCGTGGATGATATTGCGTATCCGGCAAAAGCAAAACCGGAACATTCTCAGGGAGTTGCTTTTTTTACATTAATGCGTAACCTGACCATCTCCGGATTTTATACAACGGAAGTTGGTTTCAAGGATATCGGATATGTCGGCAACCGGCCGAACCAATGGAACGGAGTGCCCGCAGATGTGCTTCGGCAGTACAATATGGCGTATACCGAAAAGGAATTAAAGGAATGCATTAACTACGATAAGGTTTCATAATACGGAAGATCACTATTTTATTTTAGTTTATATTGGTAAGCAAACTGATTTAAACGGATATCCGTTGAAATTATCTTCCAAACACCATAAATGGGCAAAGATTCTGCTGATTCTGGTGCTGATTCGCATAGTAATCGGGGGATTACTTTATTATGTTTTTAACTATCGCTTAAACGATATCCTGCAACTGGTTGTAAACCGGGAATCGATTGGCAGGTATTCCTTTCATGCGCGGGCTTTAGAGCTTTCTTTCTGGCATTATACGGTCCTGCTTAAAAATGCGGTGCTGAGTAGCAATAATACCAGCGCTGCCTCGAATCACTAAGACCTGAAAATACCCTTGTTTCGGATTAAAAATGTCAACGTCGGAGATCTGCTTCAGAAAAAATTAAGCGGGTTTTTCGCTGAGCTGATTGATCCGGAAATTGTGCTATCCAATAAAAGCAAAGAGCCGGTGGTTGCAAAATCTGGTGTGAATCGTCTCAGTAATTTTTATAAAACGCTGCATGAACTGGGCGATCTGATCAACGTGGATAGTTTTCAACTGCGGCATGCCCTTTTGCGGTTTGATATGGCTGCATCTGCCACCCAGATGTTTATGCATACGCTAAATACAACCGTTTTTTAAATAAATTTCTATTCAGCGATTCTTTGATCGATATCAAACGATCCATACCCCGGCTCACGGTGAAAGAAATGAATATTCATTCCTCCAAAGCTGATTTTATATTACGCAATTATGCATTCAGCGGATTAAACCGAAGGAACCAGGCAGACTTTCTCCAGTTAAAATTGTCTAATAGTAGCGTGTAATGGCGAAAAATCTCTATTGGGAAATTCTGGATTGGAATCTTTTTGAAAATTATCGCATCATTCAGGTCGATGATCTCCGGATACAGGAATTAAGTGTGCAAGCCTCAAAAAGTGCCGGGGATTCGATTTCGCTTGCGAAAAAAGATCTTCCGGTGATTAACATTGGGAGACTGGACATCGATACGATCCATTTTATAAAATATAATGGTCCGACAGATCGTATTTTATTTCAGGCCGGAAATATTTGTCTGGACAATATTCGCACCTGCAAACAGTTTTTCACCTGGGAGAACGCGCAGGCCGATTTCTCCCGCCTCTTGCTGGATTCAGTTGAACTGCAACAACCTTCGATTATCGTCTTTCAGAACGGACCGAAAAAAGGGGGATCCAATCGGCCGGTTGTTTTGCCTTTTCAGTTTGAAACCAAAAAATTGACGGTCAACGATGACCCTGCTGGCATCTGATTCCATTGCGGCATCCCAAAATAACTGGGCCCATGTATATTCAAAAAATACCGGCTTGTCTGAAACTGTTTCCTGGACAACAAACATTAAAAAGAACTCCGATATGAACCTGAGTTCCGTATCGAAGTATAGTATTAACCAGCGAACCGGAGGTCAGGCCCAGACATCGGGTTCGCAAAATAACCTGAATGCTTTTTCGCAATCCGTCTCCCTGGAGTTGACGGCGTATTCCAATACCGACTGGCTCATCGCGACCAATCTGAATTACACATATACCAATAATCATGCAGCCGCTTAAAATGCAAGCGTGCCGCTGTTAAGCCCCCGTATTGCGAAACAACTCTTTAAAAAAAGAATGGCGAACTGCGGCTGAGTATTTTTGTTTTACTGAACGAGAATGTTTCCGTAAGCAAATCCGTCTCTTCCAGTCGGGAGTCCTTTACGCGCACCAATGTGCTCACCCGGTATGCAATGCTGACTTTCACGTATAACCTGAATAATCTTGCCGACACCAAACAAAAGAGAATGCACGGTGTGTTCCCGTCTGGAGGCAGACGGGGCGATGGTCCATTCGACGGCGGCGGCGGACGCAGGTAATGCGAAACTGGGTTTTGGTCAGTTCAAGAAATGCCGGGATTATTTTACGTTCGCGCTCACTACCTTGGCGAGATCGAACATAGAAATCTGCATTTTTCCAGCGAAAAGAACTTTTAGTTTTGCATCTGCATTAATCATTCTTCTGTTCTTGTTGTCCTGCAGTTTATTCTTTTTAATGTAATCCCAGATCTTACGGATGATTTCGGTACGCGGAAGGGGCTTGTCGCCAATAACTTCCACCAGGGCAGGGCTCGCTGTTAGCGGAGCCATAAATCCGGCGTTCGGTTTGCGTTTTGTTTTTTTAGCAGGCGCTTTCTTTGCTACTTTTTTTGCTACTTTTTTAGCAGGCGCTTTCTTCGCTGGTGCTTTTTTTGCTACTTTTTTTGCGGGTGCTTTCTTAGCAGCTTTTTTAGCCGCTTTCTTTGCTGTTTTTGCCATTTGCTTGAATTTAATGGTTAGAAATGTGTTATCGGTTTGTAAAGAATTACCTAATATAAGTACTTACTGAAATTTTCTGGTTTTTATTTTATTTGGGATCTTTTGCACCCGCGTTTCGCCTCTTGTTGGAAGCATTTCACCACTGGCACATTCGTTCCCCTTTTTAAGTGCTTTTGCAAAGGTAAATGTATATCTGTTGTCTCCCTACATGGAAGCATAAAAGATGACCTGCTTGTTATCGGATTCTGAAGGTCGTTTGTTTAACCATTCGTTCGTCCGTGCAGGGAAATTCCGATTGTACTTTCAATACAGCTAAACATATGCCATCCATAAAGAAATTTTTATCTATCCAATTGCTGATCGTGGGGGCCGCACTCGCTGCCTGTAATAAGCCCGTTTTCCCTCGGGAAAATGACTATTCCAGCGATTGGGCCCCTCTTTTCAGGCTTATTATTCTTCCCAGTTTGTAAGTAGCAAAACAGTCAAAGGATTAACAGTCGTTCAGCACCGCGGTGGATTTTGCCGTAACGGACATGTCGCAGGGGCCTGATTCGAATGAATTTTAAAGACGGTAAATCATGAAAAGGGTGTTTAATCAACCGTGCGCTGACTGGTAGAAAAAGCTGCAGGCCATTGGTTTTGGATACCATACCCCGGGTACTGCTTATTGGGAAGAAACGGCTCATTATGTTTTTACTTTGGAAGAAATAGAACAGATTGAAAAGGCTGCCGACGCACTCCGGGAGCTGTGCCTGGCTGCGGTAGAGCATGTAATAGATAATTATATCATTTATTTAGCCTACCGTCCGTCTGTATCCTGCTGATCCAAACATCCACGGAGCATGATCACCCGGCGCTTTACCGGCGTTTCGACCTGGGGTTTCGCGCTGGAAAAATCAAATTTCTGGAATTCAATGCGGACACACCGACCGCTCTATTTGAAGCCGCCATTGTGCAATGGCAATGGTTGGAGGAGGTTTGTACCTCATCTGATCGGCTAAGTATTGGGATGCTTACAGAGTTTTAAGTATTCAAAAATTATTCTCAGTTGATTTTTAATTTCCGGAAACGTGCGGCCCTTCAGAAAAAAATCCCTGCACGGTTAAATGTAAATACGCATCGGTTGCATATTTTTTTTCTGCTGATGTGCTATAAAAAATAAATGGAATGGATTTTTTACAGATTTTCGTTGGCATCCAATTTTCGCTTTAGTTCGATCCCACTCATCCCAGGCAAATTCAAATCGCTGATAATAATATAAGATTACCCCGTATAGGAAGCCGAAAATTCAATGGCCGGCTCCGGTCTTGAAAGCCATTTCACCGGATTTGGAATTTCTAGTTCCTTCAATATCTCATATAATATTTCTTTATTATTTTCATCATCTTCAATCAATACAATCGGTCCTGAAATCATTTTTTAAACATTTTAATTACCAATTACCTTTATGACACATTTAATCCGTTGGTATGGTCAAAATGGGCGAATATAATCTTCTCAAAGTTAGCAAGGTAAAGGATATGGGAGTATTCATGGACGATGGGGCCGAAGGGATCCTGATGCCCAAGAGATTTGTGCCGCCGGGTACGCGAACCGGAGATGAAATAAATGTTTTTTTATACCATGATGGCGAGGGCCGTCCGATTGCCACAACCCAAAAGCCGTTGGGCGTTTTAGGAGATATTGTCAAATTGAAAGCGGTTGATGTAACCCCGCAGGGCGCATTTTTGGATTGGGGATTGATGAAAGATCTTTTTATTC
>JAYWCS010000332.1:0-3089 GCA_043780315.1 Bacteroidota bacterium
TGCCTGTCCGCTGATCTCAATCCCGATAATGAGTTTATTGCTGTCGGTTTTATTACCAATCGCTGATGCAAAATTTCTAATCTCCGGCTGATAAAACATTTTATCCGCCTGAAAACGGAAGTTGAATAAAATAAATATCACAGCATAAAGAGTGAGTACGGCACCCGTCAAAATTTTACAAAGTGATTTATTTTGCGAAAAAATATGGTAAACCGGACGCAGTATAAATAGTATGCCGATGATGCGTAGTATCCATTTATTTTTTTCAATAAAATAGGCGAGATCAATGCTGTTGCTATGCTGACTGCCCGGGAAAGGCATAATAAAATAAACGCGCAATATTTCTGTCAGCAATAACAGGAATATGCCGATTACGAGTAATAATCGTGACATAAAAAATAATTAAAGGGAAGAAAGTAAGGAACCCGCCGTTGGTGGATCAGGAGATCTTTCCGGTCTCAGGGGGTTTGCCGGGAAAGGCGATCAGTGCATCCGCTGGCAGCACGCTGCGTCCGGAGCCGTACAGTAAAGAATTAATGGAGGCAAAACGTGGAAGCTGATAGGAACAGGCCGTTACTTCGTAATCACTACCGCTAAAATTTTTCTGGGATTCAGGATGTGATCCTTTATGATTCGATGAATTCGCGATGTCTGTTGTTGAATTGCCGTAATCTGTTTTTGCTTTTTTTAAAACCATCTTCCGGGTATTTGGAATACACCGTAATATCAGGTTTCCGTCACTTACTTTTCGTTTTACGTATTTGTAAATTTTACCCTGGAAAATCACTTCCCCGTCGACACGTACAAATTCGTGATGATCCAGCTGATAGGGAATATTTAAAGGTATGGAGAGTGTGAGGAGTTCGTTATCGTCGTACTGGTTACTATCCAGCCGCGCTTCCATCAGGGCGTCACTATTTTTCTCCGCAAAGTAGAACCATGCGCGATATCCGACCATATTAAATAGCAGGACGATTAATAAAATAATGGTGCCGGTTTTTCTCAAAAGCAATTGTTTATGACATTAAATATAGGAATTATTCTAACAATTCAAATTTCGTGATTTTAGCATTCATCTAAATTTCATCATCTTAGCAGCGTGCAAACCAATAATAAAAAATAATCAAGATGAAAATCAGTCCTTCTGCCGGTAAAATCGCTGAGCCCTCCATATTGGTAAATATTCCCCGTCTGCTGACGGCCTATTATTCCCAAATACCGGATCCTTCTATTCCTGCGCAACGCGTGGCGTTTGGAACTTCCGGTCACCGCGGATCATCCTTTACGTGTTCATTCAATGAAAACCATATCCTGGCCATCACGCAGGCTATTTGTATGTATCGGATAGAAAAAAAAATCGAAGGCCCTCTCTTTCTCGGAATTGATACCCATGCCCTGTCTGAGCCCGCAGCCGTTACGAGTCTGGAAGTGCTGGCGGCCAATGGGGTGATCGTGATGATCGCAGAAAATAACGAATACACGCCGACCCCGGCAGTGTCCCACGCGATTCTAACCTATAATGCCGGTCGTACCACGGGTCTGGCCGATGGCATTGTGATCACGCCTTCGCATAATCCACCCGATGATGGTGGGTTCAAATACAATGCAACGCATGGGGGTCCGGCGGGAACAGATATTACGCAGTGGGTAGAGAAAAAGGCGAATGAAATACTGGAGAATCAGTTAAAGGATGTAAAAAGAATGCTCTATGAAAAAGCACTGAAAGCATCGACCACGCATCGTTTCGATTATCTCAATCATTATGTTGGCGACCTCGGTAATGTGGTCAATATGGATATTATCCGGGATTCAAAATTAAGTATTGGAGCAGACCCGTTGGGTGGGGCCGGGGTCCATTACTGGGCGCCGATTGCAGAACGTTATAAATTAAATCTGACGGTGGTCAGTGATTTGGTAGATCCGACTTTTCGTTTTATGACCGTCGACTGGGATGGAAAAATCCGTATGGATCCTTCTTCTTCCTTTGCCATGCAACGACTGATTGGAATGAAGGACCGGTTTGATATTGCTGTTGCCTGTGATACCGATCATGACCGACATGGGATCGTGACGAAAAGCGTGGGACTGCTGCCTCCCAATCATTACCTGACGGTTTCCATTTTTTATTTGTTGCAACAGCGGCCTGCCTGGAATTCCGGCGTAGCAATTGGCAAAACGGTTGTGAGCAGCCGGATGATCGACCGGATTACAAAAAAAATGAATCATCCGTTGTATGAAGTGCCGGTGGGATTCAAATGGTTTGTGGATGGTTTAATCGATGGATCACTCGCTTTTGTCGGGGAAGAAAGTGCCGGCGCCTCTTTTTGCCGGATGAACGGTAAGGTGTGGACAACGGATAAAGACGGATTTATTCCATCGTTACTGGCCGCTGAAATGACGGCTGTGTTGGGCCGTGATCCGGGAGAAATTTACAAAGGGCTCGCCGATGAACTCGGTCATTCTACCTATGATCGCGTGGAAGCGAAAGCCAATGCCGAACAAAAAGCAAAACTCGCCAAATTAAATCCTTCACTGATCACACAAAAAACCATGGCAGGAGAACCGATTATCAATGTGCTCACCCAGGCACCGGGAAACCATGCCGCTATCGGGGGACTTAAACTCGAAACAGAAAACGGATGGATCGCGGCGAGGCCGTCCGGCACCGAGGATATTTATAAAATTTATGCGGAAAGTTTTCGCGGCCGCGAACACTTAGATGAAATGCTTCAGGAAGCGCAGATCATCGTCGATAACGCATTGAAATAACAGGCAGCGAACGTTCATTCTGAAGCCTCCATATGAAATATTTAAAAGTACTCTACGTACAGGTACTGATTGGCATCACAGCGGGAATCGTCTGCGGCTGGCTATTTCCGTCTTTCGCGCCAACGGCTAAGCTGATCAGCGATACCTTTATCAATTTGATCCGCATGATTATCGCCCCGGTGATTTTCTGCAGTATTGTAACGGGTATTGCCGGTGCGGGCAGTATGAAAAAAGTAGGGCGGCTCGGCATCAAAGCACTAGTCTATTTTGAAATTGTTTCGACCGTCGCCCTCGTGATTGGATTAATCGTCGCCAATCTG